>DASWGL010000336.1:0-1864 GCA_036393735.1 Gemmatimonadaceae bacterium
ATTGACTTCCAAACCGATGCTGGTCGCGTTCAGAATGCTGACGTCATCGAAGGTTGCCAGAAATTGGCCGGCGCTCGTCGACAACCTTACTCCCTGGTCGCACATCGTGATAGACGTGTTCCGCACGGTGAGCTCGCCGGACGTCGTGAGGTTCCCTTCGATGCCAATACCCGCACCCAGGATGTTCACGTTCTCGAGCGTCAACTGCGCCCCCGCGAGGTAACGAATGCCGAACGTCGCCCTGGTCACATTCGGTCCGCCGAGGGCGGCCGGCGTGATCGTGCCGTTGATGGTGATATTGCGGATGACGACCTTCGCCGTGGCCGCGTTCGTGGTGACGTTCACGAGAAATGCTTGTGTCGTGCTTTGAGCAAGAGAGCTCGCCAAGGTACCGTTGCCGTCGAGCGTGATCGACTTCGTGATCGTCAAGGTTCCGAATCCGCCCGGATCGAGGGCATCGATCTCGCCACCCTCCGCGGTCTTGGAAATCGCACCCGCCCACGTCTTGCACGGCGCAGTGCGGCTGCAGGGATTGGCGTCATCGCCGACACCGGAAACCCACGTCCTCGAGGCCTGCGCCATGAGCGAGGGACAGACGAATACAAACACGACAAGTATCGAAAGTTTTCGCATCTCAACTCCTGTTTGAGTAGAAAGGGAAATCCGCTACAGCGATGGCCATAGATACACCCAGTGTGGTGGAAACGCAATCCATCTACGGATAGACGGACAAAATCGGTCGTACGTGGGTGGGCGGGTGGCTATTGCTTCTCGAGTTTCACGTCGAGCTTCGCGATCTCCGGCTTGGCGTCTTCGGCGACGGTGATCACGAACTGCCGGTCTCGATAGCCCGGTGCGACGAGGCGGACGGTGTAACTCCCGGGAGCGGGAAAATCGTAGATCTCATTCTCGGTGTTGAACTGGTCGGCCTGGCCGACGGCGACATCGTTGACGTAGACGAGCGCATCACCGGGAACGACGTGCGTCATCATGCCGCGGCGTGCCGACAAGCGGACACTCGCGGCAATACCATTCTTCCCGCCTGTCACGACCGCGCGCGACGCTCCGGCCACGGGCGGATGCGCGACGGGCGCATTGTCCCCCGATTCACCCGGAAACATCAGTGACGCTCCCGCTTCGGGCTCGCCCGGCGGCGCAGCGCTCGTCAGCGGTCGCGAAGGCTTGTGCGGCTTGACCATTCCGACGAGTGACGTCTCACGAAAACGCGAGCCCGTGAACACTGCCAGCAACGCCATGAACACGAGCACCACGCCGATGAGCACAGGAACCCATCGCGGCATCAGTGCGGGCTCCGGCGGTTCGTGTGGCTCGTGCGTGCGCGGCGGTGCCGGCGGCACGACAGGGGGCTGCTCTGTCATTCGTTCTCGACTTCGGCCTTCGCCGCTTCGTCGATCTCGGCAGGACCGTCGTCCGTTACGAGAGTCTCCTCGTCGTCATCCAGCTTCTCGTACTGCTCGTCGCGTTGCTTGAGAAGATTCAGGGCTTTCGCCTCGTCCTCTGCGGCGACGTAGATTCGGATGTCGCCCAGCATCCCGAAGTTTGTCGGCTCCATCCGGAAGGACAGATTCTCCACCTGCGCCGGAATCCCCTCCGCCTCGAGAAATCCCTTCAGCAGACTCGATTCCTCTTCGGTGCCGACGCTGGCGATCTCAACCCACGTGGTGGTGTCGCCCGGAACGATCTGAAACGGCAATTCGTCGACGAGGGCGATGCGATCGTCGGGACATTCTTCGACACGTTCGGCGAACTTCCGTTTGCAGACTGGGCAGTACGGCATAAGGACTCCTTACGGAATGAGTGTGACGGAGTGAGATGCGTCCGTCAGCCTACCGATCTTTGCATA
>DASWGL010000337.1:0-4918 GCA_036393735.1 Gemmatimonadaceae bacterium
AGCATTTCAACCATCCCTCGATTTTCTTCTGGGGATACATGAACGAGGTGATGCTCCGCAAAGCAGATCCGCTTCCGGAGCGTTACTACGAAATCCTCTCCGACCTGGCGCGACGACTCGATAAGCGCGCACACGCCGAGGATCCCACGCGGCGGACTGTGATGGCCCTTTCGCAGGGCGAGCTCACCGACGACAAGGGCCTCGGCGACATTCCCGACATCCTCGGCATGAACCTCTACTTCGGCTGGTATTACGGGAAATTCGAAGACCTCGGAGAGTTCGTCGATCGGATGCATCGTCAGCGGCCTTCCCGCCCTTTTATGATCAGCGAGTACGGCGCCGGCACCGACGAGCGCATTCACGCGCTCAATCCCGGGAGATTCGACTTCAGCTCGGAGTACGGACAAGAGTTCCATCTCGCGTCGTTCCCGCAAATCGAGAGCCGGCCGTTCCTTCTTGGGTCGGCCGTGTGGAATCAATTCGATTTCGGATCTCCCAGTCGTCAGGACACAAAATATGGGATCAATACCAAGGGGCTTTTCTTTTACGATCGAACGCCGAAGGATTCGTCCTTCTACTATCAGGCCGCGTTGCTGACGAAGCCGATGCTGACCATTGCGCGCGAATGGCACGAGCACGCCGGCGATCGTCATCAACCGATCCGGGTCTACACGAATCAGCCGCAGGTGGAGTTGTTCGTCAACGGCAAGTCCGGCGGATCACAATCGGTGCGGAACCGCATCGCGCGATGGCAGGTCGAACTGTCGCCAGGGAAGAATCGGATCGTCGCGCGCGCAGGGGCACTCGAAGATGCAACGACAATCACCTTCGAAGAGCGAACATTTTTCGCGGTGAACGCCGGCGGTGAATACGACTACATCGATCACGCTCACGTTTATTGGGAAGCGGATCACCCTTATCAGCCGGGGAGTTGGGGATACGTCGGTGGAGAAGCGAAGCTGACCCATCGCGCGATTCTCGGCACTGACGAAGATGCTCTTTATCAGGCATCGCGGGAGGGGATGGAGCGCTACCAGTTTGATGTGCCGGACGGCACATACGAAGTCACGCTCGGATTTACAGAAGGCGGCTACGCAGTGCGGCGATCGTTTGTCATCGAAGCCACGAACGGCAAGGGAATCACAATCACGGGACAGCAGTCGATCGCCGCGATCATGCTTCGCCGGCGATGACCCCTCAGCCGGCCTTCGGCCACCCTCTCCCCGCTTCGCGGGGCGAGGGGTCTCAAACGCGAGACCCTTCTCCCCGCCGCGCGGGGAGAAGGTGCCCGAAGGGTGGATGAGGGGTTACTTCACCTCGAACGTTCCTTCGAGACCCTCGACCGAGCTTGGACCGATCCACACCTTGAACGTCGCCGGCTCGACCGTCCAGCGTGATCGGACCAGAACTGAAGATCGTTCTTCGTAATCGAGAACTCGACGCGCTGTTTCTCGCCGGCGCCGAGTGTGATGCGGCGGAAGCCTTTCAGCTCTTTCACCGCCGCGAGATGCTCGCCACCAACTGTCGCACGCAGAGCTGAACAATTTCATCACCGGCGCGTTGTCCAGCGTTGCGGATATCTGCCGAGACAATGAAAGTGCCGTCCGCTGCTGCGCTGACTCGCAGATCCGCGTACTCGAAGTGCGTGTAAGACAGCCGGTAACCGAAGGGATATAACGGATCATTCGGGCTGTCGATGTATTTGCTCGTGTATTTGATCGCCGGATCTTCAGGCCGTCCGGTCGGGAGATGTGCGTAATAGATCGGAATCTGTCCGACCGAGCGGGGGATCGTGATCGGAAGTTTTCCGCTGGGATTCGCGTCGCCAAAGAGAACGTCCGCAATCGCGTGGCCGGCCTCACTCCCAGGAAACCATGGCCAGACGATGGCTGGAACATTTGCGGCGGCCCAGGAAATCGTCAGGGGCCGGCCGCTTATGACGACGAGGATGACGGGCTTTCCGGCGGCCACGATTGCCTCGAGCAACTGCTCCTGTTTTCCCGGCAGATCGAGGAACGCGCGCGAGTTCGCCTCGCCGGTGATCTTGCCTTCCTCACCGACGATCAACAGAACGACATCGGATTTCGCGGCTGTGCAGACCGCCGCAGCAATTTCCTCGGCGTGCCTTCGTGAACGCCGCATCCCCTCGCGTACACAATCTGCGTGCGCGGTCCGGCTTTCGCGCGGATGCCTTCAAGGACAGTGATGGCTTCTTCCGGTTTCCCGTGCGCAGACCACGAGCCGAGCATGTCTTCTTTGCTGTCGGCCAGCGGTCCGATGACGGCAATCGTTCCGACATCTTTGGACAACGGCAGGAGCGCGCCATTGTTCTTGAGCACGACAATCGATTTCTGCGCGATGCGTCGCACCGCGTCGACGTGCTCCTTCGCGAACAGAACTGCCTTCTCCCGCTGCTCATCGGTGTACGGCCGTTCGCATAAACCGAGGTCGAACTCTGCGTTGCCCGACCGCGTGACAGTCGCTGAGCTCACACACTCGATGAGGTGCTGGTCTCATCGCTTGCGTGGGAGAGCGAACGACACTATGTTGCTCGGGAAGGGAAGGAGCGACCGTGACTGACCCCGATCGGCGTCGCCTATTGCAACTTGGTGTTTTCGCACTTGCGGGTTCTTCACTAGGGGGTGGAGTGCTTCGCGCGCAGTCCGCTCCGGAATCGTGTGCTTCCGTGATTCCTCGCGATCACGCACCGTCGAATGGAGGGCCTTGTCCATATCCCATTCCGTGGCTCGACAAGAATGGGAACCACAACCAGAGTCCGATGCCAAACGTTGAGCTCTCCAACATCTATCATTTCCAGGGAAAGCTGGCGCGATGTAACGGATTTCATGGCATGGGTACCGACAATCGGGGTAACCGCCTGGCCTGGGGCACCGCGACGACTGACTACAGCTACATGGCGGGCGAGTATTGGGCTGGACGACGAAGTCGCCCGGGCACCTTCGCCCACACATGATTTACGGTGTTCAAGGGACCGGCGGTCCCGGCGAACCAGTTCCACGATTTCCACCCGCCAATCTCACCCGAAGGTTTGTATTGGGTGACACCTGTGCCATCCACCGGCCTTATCTTCACCAACAACGGCAAGACCGCAACACTCCAGATGGCCAATGTGTCGATCATTGACCAGCCGAAATGGCCAGCGATGGACGCGGAAACGACTCCGGCAGTGATGGATTTCAAGTTGGTGTTGCACGCGACCGACGAACCGGTCATGTACGAGGACCCGGCGCGGCAGTACCGATTTGAAGGCTTCAAGGCGACCGCGCAGCTCGAGGCTATGTTTCGCGTGCCGTCGATCAGCTTCAGCTTCAAGACCGATCCGTTGAAAACCTCGACAAGCGATTTCGCAGTGATGGGCTTCGAGGCCAATGGTAAGTATTACGGAGCAGGAAAGAGCTAAGCAGCGAAGGCGTGGCGATGATCGTCGCCTCGATTGAGCAAGGTGGTGGAGCTGATCGGGATCGAACCGACGGCAAGACGGCCGCGAGCGTGAAGATCGGCAGCGGCAAGAAGACCGGGACGAAGTGAGACGCTGGAAGAAACTGACGACCACCAGCGCAGCAGGAGGAAGCCGTGGGCCATCGAGGTCACCGCTTTGCTTCGCAACGAAGAAGAAGAGAGAAGGGAGTTTCCCGTGAAGCGTTCACTTGTCATCGCCGTACTGTTCGTAGCGGTTGCATGTAGAAACGAGTCCTCGAGCACGCAGCAACCGACGTCCGACACCCAGGCCGCTTCGCAGAGCACCGCCTCATCAGCTACGACCCCCGCAACTGCATCTTACGATCTTCAATTCATCGACACGATGTCGAAGCATCATCTGGCCGCAATCGAGATGGCGCGGATGGCGCAGTCGAAAGTTCAGCTCCCCGAGCTGAAGGCGCTGACGAAGCGCATCCCGTCCGATCAGCAGAAGGAAATCGATCAGATGAAAGTGTGGCGGGACCAGTGGTATCCGGGAGCGCCGCCTGTCGAGAACATGAACATGCCCGGCATGAGCGCATCGATGAACATGGACATGAGCCATCTCCAAACGATGAAGCCGGGGCGCGACTATGACGTGATGTTCATCGACATGATGGTGCCGCACCATGAGGGAGCCGTACAGATGTCAAAGGACGCTCTGACGCGCGCCAAACATCAGGAATTGAAAAAGCTCGCGCAGCAGATCATCGATGAACAGACGAAGGAAATCGCCGACATGAAGCAATGGAAAGCGAAGCTGACGCGATAAAGGAAAAGGGCAATTCACAAGGCACAAGAGAAGGATCCGGTCTGCGGGATGAATGTTCCGACCACGCTAAGCTGCGATCGACATTCGAGGGGAAACAGTACGTGTTCTGCTCTCCCGGCTGTCAACAGAAGTTTGATCAAAATCCTCGGCACTACGTGGGTGGCACCAAACGCTGAAGTCGGCGCGATTCTGTTCTGTCCGCGAAAGTGACAGTGTTATCGAGGAGCCTTGCGCATGCCACCGTTGTCGTACAGCATTGACAGGTTCGCTTGTCGAGGATTACCTCACCGACAGTGCTTCCGTTCGGTTCGACCTCCGCGTAGCGAAGAGACATCTCACCTTCCTCGGTGTTCTCGGCATTTGCCGGCCGTCGAGCCACACAGCGGCGAATCCTCCTCGCGGTCGCGAAACGAACGACGCGAATCCATGTTCCACTTTCTCCGTACATCCCTCAAAAAGCGAGTGTCTATTTTTCGTCTAGTTCGCACTCTCCCGACGAGTCCAGACGAATGCGGACGGCGGTAAAATGCTGAATCCGGACGTGTCCGCGTATGTCTCGAGACAAACGCCTGAATCGCACTCAGGAGGTCGTCGGTTCGATCCCGATCAGCTCCACCAGCGACGTAGTCAGACGGCGCGCGCGACAAGGATCGTGACATCGTCGCC
>DASWGL010000338.1:0-1935 GCA_036393735.1 Gemmatimonadaceae bacterium
AAGCGCAGCGAAGCGGCGGGATCGACGTCGCGCTCGCTGCCGCCGCGGACTTCGCGCCGGCGGTTCCCAAGATCACTCGTAGACTGGATTCGTACCGCGCTCCAGTGCGCGAGGCGGACGACACCGCGCGGTTCGGGACGGTTGTCGCTGAGCGTCTGCTGAAGGAGAGCGAGGAGCTGCGAAGCCAACTCGCCGCCGTCCACAGTTTCACGGACGTCAAGCAGTTGCATCGCGCGCGCATTGCCGCGAAGAATCTCCGCTACGTCACGGAGCCCGTATCGGATCTGATTCGCGACGGCGGCGCGATGATCGAGACGCTCAAGGCGCTGCAGGATGTCCTGGGCGACTTGCATGACGTCCACGTATTCGCTGACGAGCTTGTCGCTGCAACCGAAGATGCGGCTGGTTCACGAGCAAGACGCGTTTCGGAAGTCGTGCTCGCGGATGACAAGGATGACAGTGAAGGTGATCGGGTACGGCGCGCTCGTGCGCGTGACCCGGGACCCGGGCTCCTCGGGATCGCGCGTCTTCTCCACGAGCGGGGCATGCGCGCGTATGGCGAGCTCGAGCGCGATTGGTTGAACGATGCCGGAGCACCCTTCTTTAAGCGAGAGAGCGAGCTTGCCGCGGAACTCGGGCGCCGCTCGTCGCGCAAGGATATGGAGATCGAGCACAAGTACCTGCTGAAGCGGCTGCCGATAACGACGGTCGACGCCCCGTCGGTCGAGATCGAGCAGGGATATTTGCCGGGGGAAAAACTCGTCGAGCGCCTCCGTCGCATTCGGTTCGCCGACGGCGCGGAGAAGTGGTTCCGCACGGTGAAAGCGGGGAAGGGACTCGAACGCGTTGAGCTCGAGGAGGAGGCAGACGTCGATCTGTCTCGCGCGATGTGGCAGCTCACACAAGGTCGGCGCGTGCACAAGCGCCGGTATTCGATCCGTGAATCGGATGATCTCGTTTGGGAAGTCGACGAGTTTCTGGATCGTGAGCTTGTGCTGGCCGAGATCGAGCTTCCGACAGAGGACACGCTGTTCGAGTTGCCGCCGTGGCTGCAGGAGGTTTTGGATCGGGAAGTGACGGACGAGCTGGAGTACTCTAACGCTCGGCTGGCCCGATCGACTGGTGATGCCGCGACAAGGGAGACTCGCGATAGTGCGCAGCCTCTGGGACTTGAATAGTCGTGAGGTACCGGGTGCTCAAGGCGCGAGTTCTATGTAATCGGTGGCTCATCGTACCCGGAGAGGGAGCGCGATTGCTTCACCCCCCAGTCAAATTCAGCGCGCTTCTGATCTGGCTCAAGTGATGTTCATTGTGTGAGGCAGTCTTGTCGAATTCGTCTTTGAGCGTCCGGACGCCTGTCATACTGTGGACGAACTCGAGGTGGCCGTCCTTCTCGTAGTGCAGACCTGCGTAATAGATCACTGCCGTTCTAACCGACTCGTAGATCCCGCGTGCCGTCTCGAGGGGACGGTCTGAGTAGTTCAGCGCTTTTGACCAGGCGTCCTCGTCGTACCACCAAATCACCTGGCGAGGCTCGCTTAGAACCCGGCGGATGCGATCGTACAGAACGGTTTCGCTGTCCGTCAGGTGCTGGAGGATATACCGGACCGACCATTTGCCGGGCGCGTAAGTCCGGGCCAGGTCCTCATCGTTGAGGCCGAAGTAGCGAAGCGTTTCGTCGCGGGTGGCTTCGAGATCACTAATCAGCTGCATGTTACAAGTCTATTCCGAATGGGCCGCTGAATCTATCCGAATCTTGCGGTCAAATTCCGCGAGACTCGGCTCGCACCAGCCCCGATAGGCTGATACTCCACCGGTCGCATGCGTGGCTCTCATGGGCAGAGTAGCATGCTGATGCACCGGCGTTAAAGTTAGGTCATGTCCATCTACACTTACGCCTTTCGCACCATGTTTCTCGCCGTCCTTGGAACGGCA
>DASWGL010000339.1:0-8949 GCA_036393735.1 Gemmatimonadaceae bacterium
CGCGTCCACCGCCGCCGCGACCGCCCCGTCCGCCAGCGCCGCCGCCGCTGCGAGCACTACCGCCAGTGCGTGGACGTTCTGCCGCCGCCGGCTGTTCCGGCGAAGCTCCTTCGGGATTCTCGTTTTCCGCCATTTATTAAAACTCCAACCCGCCTTCGCGGGCTCCGTCGGCCACACCCTTCACGCGGCCGTGATATTTGTATCCAGCTCGATCGAACACCACACGCTTGACCCCGGCATCCTTTGCCTTGGCGGCGATGCGCTTTCCAACTTCCACCGATCTCTCGGTCGGCTTGCCCTCGAGACCCGAATCGGTCACGGTCATGATCGTGCGCTGAGTCGCGTCATCCACCAACTGCGCATAGATGTGCTTGAGCGAACGATACACTACTAAGCGTGGCCTGGTTGCGGTCCCGCTAACTTTCTTGCGAAGGCGGAAGTGACGGCGCGAGCGAAGCTGGTCGCGCGACTTTGGTCTGGCCATCTTCGGCATTACTTGGCTCCCGCCTTGCCCGCCTTTCCTGCTTTACGGCGGACCTGTTCTCCAACGTACTTGATTCCCTTGCCCTTGTAAGGCTCGGGTGGTCTCAGGCTGCGAAGCTCCGCCGCAACCTGGCCCACGATTTCCTTGTTCGCGCCCTCGATAATGATCGACGTCGGCTGAGGCGCGCTGAGCTTGATGCCCTTCGGCGCTTCGTACTTCACCGGATGCGAGAACCCGAGAGCGAGCTGCAATCCGTACGGACGCTGGTCCGCCTTGTAGCCGACTCCGACGAGCTCGAGCTCCTTCTTGAAGCCCTTCGTCACACCCTCGACCATGTTCGCGACGAGCGTGCGGCTGAGGCCGTGGAGCGCCTTGTGATTGTCTTCATCCGACGGGCGCTCGACCAGTATCTGGCTGTCCTTGAGCGAGACCTTCATGTCGGTGTGGAGCGTGCGCTCCAACTCGCCCTTCGGTCCCTTCACGTGGACAGTATTGCCTTCGACCGTCGCCGTCACGCCCTTCGGGATCGCTACCGGGTGCTTTCCAATTCGTGACATCTGCCTCTATCTCCCTTACCAAACCAGGGCGAGCAGCTCGCCGCCGGTGCGGGCCTGCCGGGCCTGACGATCCGACATCACACCCTGCGATGTGCTGAGAATCGCCATGCCGAGCCCGTTGCGAACACGCGGTATTTCCGCGACCGCGACGTATTTGCGAAGTCCGGGCGTCGAGACGCGACGGAGCTCGCGAATCACCGGCTGGCCGCCCTGGGCGTACTTGAGTACCACGCGCAGCAGCTGCCTGCCCTCTTCCGTATCGAGCGTCTTGTAGTCCTGAATGAAGTTGTTCTCCTTCAGGATCTTCGCGATCTCCACCTTCAGCTTCGAGAGTGGCATGTCCACGCGGCGGTGCTTCGCCCCGCAGGCGTTGCGGATGCGCGTGAGCATATCGGCTATCGGATCGGTCATACTCATTAAATGATCTTCCTTGGTTCTACCGTATCCCGTCGCCGGGACGCGTAGAAATGAATGGTTACCAGCTCGCCTTGCGGACGCCCGGGATATAGCCCGACAGCGCCATCTCTCTGAAACAGATTCTGCAAAGCCCGAACTTTCTCAGGAAAGCGCGCGATCTCCCGCACCGTCCGCACCGATTGTGCTGGCGTACGGGAAACTTCGGCTTCCGCTTGCTCTTCTCAACCATGGCCTTACGTGCCATTACAATCTCTCTCGCTGAATTGGTTTACTACTGCTGCGTGATAATCGGCTTGTCGTCGCCACGGAACGGCATCCCGAGCTCGCGCAGGAGCGCGAACGCCTGGTCGTCCTTGTTCGTGGTGGTGACGAAAGTGATGTCCATGCCGTGGATCTGCTCAACCATGTCGTAGTTGATCTCCGGGAAGATCATCTGCTCCTTGACGCCGAGCGTGTAGTTCCCACGTCCGTCGAACGAGCGCGTGTTGACGCCGCGGAAATCTCGAATGCGCGGGATCGCCACGGTCACGAACCGGTCGAGGAACTCCCACATTCTCGCGCCGCGAAGCGTGACCGCCGCACCAATCTCCTGTCCCTGCCTGAGTCCGAAGTTGGCGATGGACTTCTTCGCTTTCTTCCGGACCGGGCGCTGGCCGGTGATGATGCTCAGCTCGAAGACGACCGTATCCAGAACCTTCGCGTTCTTGATCGCTTCGCCGACTCCGCAGTTGACCACGATCTTCTCGAGCGTCGGGATCTGGTGCACGTTGGTGAAGCCGAACTGCGACATCAGCCGGTCGCGCACCGTGTTCATGTAGTAGACGTGGAGGCGCGGTGGTGGAACCGGCAGATCCTTTCCGGCGTGCTCCGCCTGAACCTGTGCCTGAACCTCGCGCTTTTTCCCCTGTTTCTTCTCTTTCGTTGCCATTCTCTAGTTCCTCGCTCAGCGTACGCGGGGGATTGGCTCCCCGTTCTTGACGCTGACGCGCTCCTTGGTTCTTCGACGTTCGATATGTGTCGTGTCGGTGTCGAAACGGGATTTCGTTCTGGTCGGCTCGCCCGATTTGGGGTCGAGCAGCATCACATTCGACGAATGAACCGAAGCCGGCGCCTCACGAATGCCGCTCGTTTCCTCGGCCGTACGCGCCTTGCGGTGCATCTTCACCATGTTCACGCCCTCGATGAGGACGCGACCGCTCTTGAGGAAGACGCGCAGCACCTTGCCTTCCTTGCCCTTGTCGTCGCCGCGCATCACCCGCACAGTGTCCCCCTTCGACACGTGCAGCTTCATGCGCTTCGAGTTCTCGGCGTGCCGCGCGTGAAGCCGCGTCTGCGCCGTCTTTCTGTGTGTAAGGATTCTCACTTTACAGAACCTCTGGGGCCAGCGAAACGATCTTCATGTACTTCTTCTCGCGGAGCTCGCGCGCCACGGGTCCGAAGATGCGGGTCGCCCGCGGCTCGCCCTGTTCGTTGATGATTACGACTGCGTTCTCGTCGAAGCGGATGTAGGAGCCGTCCTTGCGGCGCGTCTCCTTGGCCGTGCGCACCACCACGGCGCGCGCGACGTCCGACTTCTTCACGGTGCCGTTCGGGAGCGCGTTCTTCACGGCGACGATCACGACGTCGCCGAGCGAGGCGTAGCGCCGGCGGGTTCCGCCAAGCACGCGGATCACGAGCGCCGTCTTCGCGCCCGAGTTGTCCGCTACCTTGACCACCGATTCCTGCTGGATCACTGGTCGTCTCCGTTAACGTGCACGTTCGATGATTTCGACCACGCGCCACCGCTTGTCCTTCGACAAGGGTCGGGTCTCCATGATGCGGACGGTGTCGCCCGTCTTGGCCTCGTTCTGCTCGTCGTGCGCCTTCAGCTTCTTGGTGCGGCGGACCATCTTGCCGTACACGGGATGCTGCACCCTGCGCTCGATCGAGACCACGACGGTCTTCGCCATCTTGTCGCTGACGACCATGCCGATGCGCGTCTTCCGCGCGTTCCGCTCGATCGCCCCGCTTTCTCTCTTCGCCAATTCAGCCATTAAGCCCTCTTACTCCTCTTCGCACGGTTGGTCGCAGTGGCCGCTTTAAGCCCGCGTCTTCCCGTCACACGTCTAGCCTTCACACGCGTCGGCTCTTTTGCCTCGGCGATTCCGATGATTTTCTCGCGCAGCACGGTCTTGAGCCGTGCCACGTCCCTGCGAATCACCCGCAGCCGCAGCGGGTCGTCCAAAGTGCGCGTTCCGGACGCGAGGCGAAGGTTGAATCTCTCCCTCTCCAGCTCGGCGATGCGGGAATTGATGTCCGCCTCGCTCATCTCGCGAATGTCCTTAGCTAGCATCTGTGTGAGCCTCCTCACGTACCACGAACTTCGACTTCACTCCGATCTTGGCGGCGGCAAGCGCCATCGCCTTGCGTCCGATCTCGGGCGTCACGCCCTCCAGCTCGAACATCACTCTGCCGGGCTTCACCACGGCCACCCATCCCTCTGGCGAGCCCTTTCCCTTACCCATGCGGGTCTCAGCCGGCTTCTTGGTGATCGGCTTGTCCGGGAAAATCCTGATCCAGACCTTGCCTCCACGCTTGATGTGCCGCGTCAGCGCGACACGCGCCGCTTCGATCTGGCGGTTGGAAACCCATCCTGGCTCGATCGCCTTCAGACCATAGTGTCCGAACGAGACTTCGTTGCCACGCGTGGCAAGTCCCTTCGTCCGGCCCTTGAACCTCTTTCTGAACTTTACGCGCTTGGGACTAAGCACCTTTAGATCTCCTTAGACGCCAGTCGAGTAAGTCTTGCCGCGACGATCTTCCACGATCTCACCCTTGAAGATCCAGACCTTCACACCAATGGTGCCGAAGGTGGTCTTCGCCGTGGACGTCGCGTAGTCGATGTCCGCACGCAGCGTGTGCAGAGGCACACGACCTTCGTGGTAACCCTCGACGCGCGCGATCTCGGCGCCGCCGAGACGGCCGCCGCACTTGATCTTGATTCCGCCCGCTCCCATTCGCATCGCGCTCTGCACCGCGCGCTTCATTGCGCGCCGGAACGAGATGCGCTGCGCCAGCTGGTTCGCGATGTTGTCGGCGACGAGCTGTGCATCGAGCTCGGGACGCTTGATCTCTTCGACGTTGATCCCGACTTCCTTGCCCGAGAGCCTCGTGAGCTCGTCACGGAGCTGATCTACTTCCGCTCCCTTCTTCCCGATGACGACGCCAGGACGCCCGGTGTGGATCGTGACCACGACCTTGCCCGGCTTCCGCTCGATGCGGATGTCGGCAATCGCGGCATGACCCAGACGCGCCTTCAGATACTTGCGAAGGAGCTCGTCCTCGCGGAGCAGCGCTGGAAAGTCGCGGTTCGCGTACCACTGCGATCTCCAGGTCTTGGAGATGCCGAGGCGGAAGCCGATCGGATGTGTTTTCTGACCCATTAACGTTTACTCCCTGAAGAGCTAGAAGCCCGAGAGGTCGAGCGCTCCGACGTGCGTGCGGAGCGCGGAACGCGCGGAGCTTCACGGGCGTCGAGAATTATCTCGACGTGACTGGTTCTCTTTCTGATCGGTGTGGCGCGACCCTGCGCCGCGGGCATGAAGCGGCGAAGCGCTGGGCCTTCATTCACGATCGCGTGACTGATATAAAGCGTGTCCACGTCGACCGGCTCGTTCCCTTCTCTCGATTTGAACTCGGCATTCGCGACGGCGGAGTTGAGAACTTTCTCGATCTGCTTCGCCGCATGCTTCTTGGAGAAGCGGAGCAGACCGAGCGCTTCGTTCACATCCTTGCCGCGGATCTGATCTATGACGAGACGCATCTTGTACGGAGACTGGCGCGTCGTGCGCTGAGTGGCGCTCGACACTCCCTTTTTCTCGGCGGCGTGACGCGCCGCGCGAATTCTCGATCTCTCGCTCACTTGACTGCCGCCTGGCCCTTGGCCGGAGTCGCGGGAGCGGCACCGGGTCCACCACCGGGTCCGCTCGATGTCGGAACGCCACCGGCTTTCTTGTCCGTCGCCTTCACCGCGCCGGTGTGGCCGCGAAATAGACGGGTCGGCGCGAACTCACCGAGCTTGTGGCCGACCATGTTTTCCGTCACGTAGACCGGGATGAACTTGTTTCCGTTATGAACCGCAAACGTGTGACCGACGAAGTCGGGGATGATCGTGCTCGAACGTCCCCAGGTCTTGATCACCCGCTTCTCGTTCTTGGCGTTCATCGTCGAGACTTTCGTCATCAGCGCGTCTTGTACGTACGGACCCTTTTTTACGCTTCTTCCCATATCCGATTCCCAGAATTGGTTGCTTGCTTACTGAGTCGCTTTGCCGCGCTTGCGTCCGCGGACGATCAGGCGCTGCGATGGCTTCTTCTTGTTGCGAGTCTTCACGCCTTCCTTGTTGCCCCACTTGTCCACAACGTTGCGGCCGCCGCGAGTACGACCACCGTGCGGGTGATCGACCGGGTTCATGACCTCGCCACGAACCTTGGGGCGAACGCCGAGCCAACGGCTCTTTCCAGCCTTACCGTGCGACAGCAGCTCGTGCTCCGCGTTCCCTACCGTGCCGACCGTCGCCAGGCATTCCCCATGGACCATGCGCATCTCACTGGAGGCCATGCGGAGTGTCACGTACTCGCCCTCCTTTGCTACGACCTCGACCTTGGTTCCTGCCGAGCGCGCCATCTTCCCGCCTGCGCCCGGCTTCAGCTCGACGTTGTGCACGTCGGTGCCGAGCGGGATCTCACGGAGAGGAAGCGCGTTGCCGACGCGGCTGTCGGAGCCCTTGCCGGATACGATCTTGTCCCCGACGGACAATCCCTTCGGGTGCAGGATATAGCGCTTCTCCCCATCCTCGTACTCGACCAGCGCGATGCGCGCAGTGCGGTTCGGATCGTATTCGATCTCACGCACCGTCGCCTGCATCCCGAACTTGTTGCGCTTGAAATCGATAATGCGATACATGCGCTTATGACCACCGCCGATGCGGCGCATGGCGATGTGCCCGTGATTGTCCCGGCCGCCGCTCTTCGTGAGCGGCTCCATCAGCGACTTCTCGCCCGTCGTCCTCGTGATCTCCGAGAAATCGGGGATCGAGCGAGACCGCGAGCTCGGGGTGACTGGCTTGAATTGACGAACGCCCATTTCTTACGCCTCGAAGATGTCGATCGAGTCGCCGGCCTTCAGCGTCACGATCGCTTTTTTCCAGTGTGGACGACGTCCGACGACCTGTCCCACGCGGCGATCCTTCCCGCGGTGGTTCGAGGTCCAGACGCCGGTGACCGTAACGTTGAACAGCTCCTCGATCGCTTTTCTGATATGGATCTTCGTCGCTTTCGGGTGCACGCGAAACGTGTATTCACCGCGATCCTGATACGCCGACGAGGTCTGCTCGGTGACGATCGGAGTGATGATTGTGCGAGTCAGTGTTGGCATCACCTACTTCCCCTTTTTCTTGCCGGCTGACTTCTTGGCCGACTTTTTCTTGGCGCTCTTTGCTGCTGCCTTTGGCTTCGCGGACTTCCCGGCGGCCTTGGCGGCCTTTCTCGCTGCCTTGTGCGTGTTGGAGGTTTTGGCGGCAGCCTTCGCCGTCTTGCGCTCCGCTTTCTCAACGCCGCGAGACTTTGTCTCCGCCTTCGGTCTTGCCGCGCGTGGCTTCTCGTCGACGGCGGCGAGCTCGTAACCGAGCGCGTTGGATTCCACGAGAACGACATCCGACCAGAGGATGTGGTACGTCGAGACATCCGAGTACGGCATCACGTGGGTGCGTTGCAGGTTGCGTCCGCTCAGGAAAACGTTGGGCTTAAGGCCGTCCGTAAGTATCAGTACCTTCTTGTCGGTCACGCCGAGCGCGGCGAGGAGCGAGACCATCTGCTTGGTGTTCGGCGCATCGTAGTTGAAGTTGTCGATCACGATCAGCGCATCCTCGCGGGCGCGCGCATTGAGCGCGCTCTTGCGGGCGAGCTGACGAATCTGACGCGGTACCGTCTGGTTGTATTTGCGACCAGTCGGACCGAACACAGTTCCACCGCCGACAAAGTGCGGGGCGCGACGTGAGCCCTGGCGCGCACGACCCGTTCCCTTTTGCTTCCACGGCTTCTGGTTACCACCGGTGACAAGGCCGCGCGTTTTGGTGTACGCGAGCCCAAGGCGCTGGTTTCCCATGAATGCCTTAACGGCCTGGTGCATCACCGGCATGTTGATAGTGCCGTCGAACAGGTCGACCGGGAGGTCAACGCGATCGCGCTCGGTTCCACCAGCGGTGTACGCGGCTGCCTTCAGAGTGGGATTCGTAGTCTCAGCCATGATTAGCCCTGCTTCTTCACGAGAACGATCCCGTTCGTGGGACCGGCCACGGAGCCGCGGATGTAAAGGAGATTGCGAGCCGCGTCCACGCGCTCGATGCGAAGGTGCGTCTGTGTGTGCCGCTCGGCGCCATAGTGCCCCGGCATCTTCTTCCCCTTGATGACACGCGATGGATCGGTGCCAGGTCCGATCGAGCCGGGACGACGATGCTTGGTGTTGCCGTGGGTGTTGGGTCCGCCGCCGAATCCATAACGCTTGACGACGCCCTGGAAGCCGCGGCCTTTCGAAGTTCCCGTCACCTTCACCTGCTCACCGGGGGTAAAGATCTCGACCGTCACCTTGTCGCCAAGGTTGTAGGTAGGAATCGCTTTCCTGTTTTCCTTCAGTTGCGCGTCGTCGAGACGGAAGCTGCGGAGAACCTCTGGCGCGATGGTGAGACCAGCCTTCGCGGCGTGGCCGATGACGGCTTTGTGGGCACGACGGCCACGCGGTGTGCGCTCGCCTTTCTTCGACTCGCGAGCGTGACGCTGCTCGCCAAAGCCGAGCTCGACGGAATCGAAGCCCACCTTGTCCTTGGTCAGAACCTTGATCACCGAGTTGGGAGTTGCCTCCACCACGGTGCAAGGAATCTGCTGTCCCTCTTCATTGAAGATCTGGGTCATGCCCAGCTTCCTGCCGATGATCCCGATCATCTTCCCTCTAATAGGCCAATTGGCATAGTGGTTGTCCGCAGTCCGTGTCGTTGGATGCTGACTACTCGACCTTGATCTCGACGTCGACGCCGGCAGGGAGATCGAGCTTGGTCAGCGCGTCGACTGTTGCCGCGCGAGAATCAAGGATGTCGATCAACCGCTTGTGCGTCTTCAGCTCGAACTGCTCTCTCGACTTTTTGTCAACATGAGGTGAGCGAAGAACTGTCCATCTCTTCGTCTTGGTCGGCAAAGGAATCGGACCACTGACCTGCGCGCCCGTCTTCTCGGCCGTGCGGACGATGTCCGCGGACGCCTGATCGATGACGGCGTGGTCGAACGCCTTGAGCCGAATTCGAATTCTTCCTGCCATGACTATCTCGGTTTAAGAAATCAGTATTACTTGAGAATCTTGGTGACGACGCCAGCACCAACGGTGCGGCCGCCCTCTCTGATGGCGAACCTGAGGCCCTCGTCCATCGCGATCGGCGAGATCAGCTCGATCGTCATCTGGACG
>DASWGL010000340.1:0-1594 GCA_036393735.1 Gemmatimonadaceae bacterium
CACCGCGCGCGACAGGTCTTCAACGTCGGACGCGGGGCACATAATGGCAATTTCCACATGATCGAGTACCTGCGCTAGAGCTATTGTGTCGTTCAGAAGGCATCGGTACAACTCGGTGACCGCTTGCAGAGAAAGACTCTCCGCCAACCTGGTCTTCACCGAGCCCAGTCTGGGTGCTTTGGCCATGATGACTAGCGTGCGATTCGTTAATGTCATCGAAAGGTGTCACCGTTCGTTCGAGGTTCCATAGGTATTGCCGCGTGGGATTTCACGCCGAGCGTGGCATGCTGTTTTTTCGTCGGCGGAAATAGTAGCCCGCGATCCGACTGAGAATGAACCACGTCGCACCAACGGTGCCTCTGAAGGTGCCGCTGATCTTCGATTTCCCGACGCGCGGGTGATAGCTGACTGGCACTTCGACAATCCGGAATCCCTGAAGTGCGCCTTTCAGGATCATCTCGACCGCCCATCCGTAAGTGGTCTCTTCGAGCGCGAGTGAGCGGAGGACGCCGGCGCGTGCAGCGCGGAACGGACCGAGATCGCTGATCTTTAATCCGTAGAGGTTCGTGATCAAGCTGGCCGCAAGCCAATTGCCGAACAGGGCGTGCCAGGGAAGCGCCCCGGGCGTGCGCGGACCCGCGAGACGCGAACCGATGGTGATGTCGGCGCGCCCCTCGGCAATCGGAGCGAGGAGAAGCGGAAGCTCAGCCGGCCGATCACTGTAGTCGCCATCCAGAAAAACGACAACATCGGGCGCGCTCGCGTAAGCGAGCCCCGTCAGACAGGCCCGGCCGTATCCACGACGAGCTTCGGAAATAACTCGGGCACCCATACGTGCAGCAATCTCAGGCGTCCCGTCTGTCGAGATGTTGTCGATGACGATGACCTCGGTTACGAGATCGGCGGGGAGATCCGCGAGGACGCGGTCGATAGCCTGCGCCTCGTTGCGCGTAGGAATGATAACTGAGACTCGCACGCAACCTCCGTTTGGTTACCACCAGAGAGAGGTTGGTCGCCTGCGCGCCAAGAAGGAATCAACACCCCACGTCCGGCCCGCGCCCCCTACGGCCAGCGCAAGCGAGGCGAGGACGGGAACTAGCAGCTCCCATATCCACGCCGTTCCCCACTCCGAAACCCATAGGCTGGCGAGGAACGCAAAAGCGACGAGTGCGGCCGGACGCGTGAAAAGGCCGAGCAGCAGCAGCACTCCAAGTGAAATTTCTGTTAGTCCCTGAAGTGGTGCGGCCATAGATGCGTGGCTCGCCGCGAGCGCCATAACACTCTTCCACGCGGCAGGTGCGTGACCGTTCTCAATGTAATCATGGATGAGGCCCGCGTACCCTGCCGGCGTGTATAAGTCCTTCCCCAGATTCTCGAAGAAGACCCACACGAACATCGCACCAATCGTTAGCCGCACCAAAGCGAGCCCCATTCGAGCATGGAGTTGGTCGGCCACGTGGGGGGTGTTATCTTGCGGGCTGCTCTCGGTCGTTGCCGTCGTCATAGTCATGCTCCTTTGATGCCAGATCGCCCAGCGAAGTCGCAGATTTGTCCGCGGCCTTTGCGGACCTCCTGGTACGAGCCGCGATCTTCG
>DASWGL010000341.1:0-8688 GCA_036393735.1 Gemmatimonadaceae bacterium
TGGCTTTTCTGATCGGGGGAGCGTTCGGGCTCCCGTCCAGCGTCACGACCAGGTCGACGATGAGGCTTTCCCTCGCGCCGTGGACGCTCCCCCACGAGATCGCGCGTTTGGTCCTGGTGGAGCAGATCTACCGGGCGGGGACCATCGTGCGTGGTGAGCCGTACCACAAGTGACTCTCGTTCGCGACGATGCTGCGAGAATGCACGGTTCGGGCTCGCAGGAAGCGGATTGGTTCGAGCAATGGTTCGGCGAGGACTATCTCCACATCTACCAGCATCGCGACGAGAAGGAGGCGGAACACGCCATTGAGCTGGTCGCCTCTAATCTCGCCGGTCGCGAGATCAATTCCGCGCTCGATCTCGGCTGCGGTGCGGGCCGTCACACGAAAGTGTTGTTCGAGCGGTGGTGGACAGTCGGGCTGGATCTCTCGATGGCGCTCCTCAAGGTCGCTAGAAAGGAATCGCCAGACGCGCCATACGTGCGGGCCGACATGCGGGAGCTTCCGTTTGCCGACGAGAGCTTCGATCTGGTCGTGAATCTCTTCACGAGCTTTGGTTATTTCGAGGAGGACGCCGACCATGCGCGCGTTCTGGCCTGTGTGCGCGCGGCCACGCGACGCGGCGGAACGTTCGTAATCGACTTTCTCAACGCGAGTCAGGTGCGTCGCGAGCTCGTTCCTTATGATGAGCGCGTGGAAAACGGCATCACCATCGAGCAGAGGCGAGCGATCAGCAGCGACGACAGATTCGTCGAGAAGAGAATAAGGCTTCGCGAGCGCGGTAAGGAGTATATCGAGCGGGTGCGCCTGCTGTCCGCGGCGGACCTCGAGCGGATGCTCACGGCGGCAGGATTCGACGTGTTGAAGCGCTTTGGCGATTACAGCGGTGTTGGCTGGTCCGAGAACTCGCCCCGCACGATACTTTTCGCGAGCCGCCGATGAATCCTCGAATTATTACCCAACCGCTCGCCGGCAATTCGCTCGCTGCCGCGGTGATCTCGGGCAATGCTCCGCCGGGTTGGTACGAGCCGGTCCCGACCGACTCTGCATCGTGGCGGGAGCGTATCGAGTCGGTCCGATCGGACTTTCCCGATGACTGGCTGGCGAGCTTGGCGCCTGCTTTCGAGGCGACGGGAAAGGCCAGGGAAAGACTCGAAGCGTCGAGCAAGGGACGAGGTGTGGTGGTCACCACGGGCCAGCAGCCTGGTCTCTTCGGCGGGCCAGTATACACGCTCTCCAAAGCGCTGAGCGCGCTCGCAGTCGCCGACTCACTTCAGGAGGCGACGGGTATCCCGGTCGCGCCGGTATTCTGGGCGGCGACGGACGACACTGACTTCAAGGAGGCGAGCAGCACGGTCGTCTCGTTTCCGGGCGGAGCGCAGCTGCTGCGCATCGATCACGTCCAGGCCCTGGGGCAGACGATGGCATCGATGCCCCTCGGCGACGTGTCGACACAGTTGGAAGCGCTGACGCGAGCTGCCGGATCGACGATCGACCCCACGCCGATCGAGCTGCTCGAGCGATTCTACACTTCGGGGCAAACGATCGGATCCGCATATGTGTCGTTTCTCCGCGCTCTCTTTGGCCCACTCGGCATCGCGGTGATCGATGCGTGTCACCCTGCAACTCGTGCCGCGGCCGCACCAGTGCTGAGCGCTGCTCTCGAGAAAGCGGGCGACATTGCCGCGAAGGTCTCGCAACGCAATCAAGAGCTTGAGAAAGCGGGATTCACTCCTCAGGTTCAGGACGTACCCGGCCTCTCCCTTGTCTTCAACTCGGCATCTGGTGGGCGCAAGCGCATCCCAATCAAGGCGGCGGGGAAGCAGGCCGCGTCGGAAGACCGGGGTCCGAACGTGTTGCTGCGCCCGGTCGTGGAGCGCGCGATCCTGCCGACGGCGACTTACATCGGAGGCCCGGCGGAGATCGCCTATTTTGCGCAGCTCTCCCCAATTGCGGAGACGCTCGGTGTCGCAAAGCCAGCGATCGTTCCCAGGTGGTCCTGCACGATAATCGAGCCCCATGTCGAGAAGATTCTCGAAAGGCTCTATTTGCTCCCCGAGGATTTCCGGGATCCGCACGAGGTGGAGGCGCGTGTTGCGCGAGCGCAATTGCCGAAGCGGGTCCTCGACGAGCTCAAGGCCACGCGCGTACTGCTCGATAAGAAGCTGGACGAGCTGAGCGACGCGGTTGAGAACGAACGCGCGCCCGTGAGTCCCGCTGTGACAGGCGGATTGCGCGCGAATATCGTGCGCCGCCTGGAGCGTTTCGAGCGGAGGCTCGTCGCTGCCGCGAAGAAACAGCACGCTGACATCATGCAGGAGATCGCCACGGCGCGTGGATCCCTTTATCCTCTGGGCAAGCCGCAGGAGCGCGCGCTCAACTTCGTGCCACTTCTCGCGCGTTACGGACCGGGATTCCGGGACGAAATGCTAGAAGAAGCGCGTGGGCATGCGAAGAAGCTCATCGGCGTGAATAGGCCGCTCGAGGAAGCCCTGCCAGTGCGGGGTCGTTCGTGACCAACGGGGAAGACCAGGAGGAAACGGATCGATCGTTACCACCATTTCTCCCACCGGAGGCCGATGAAGTAACCGCGGCCGCCACGCCGATCGAACGGCGAGCGACGCCGCGCGCTCCGAGGACCGCCTTCGACCGATCCCGGGGAGCCGCGTTTCTCGTCGGCTCCGGAATTCTTCTCAGTCGGCTCACGGGACTGATCCGGCAGACGATGATGGCTCGCTACCTAGGCGCCGGCCTCGCTGCTGACGCGTTCAACGCAGCGTTCCGCATTCCCAATCTGCTGCAGAATCTGTTCGGAGAGGGTGTGCTCTCCGCTTCGTTCATACCGGAATACGCCGGACTCCTCGGAAGAGGAGATGAGAACGAGGCGACTCGCCTCGCCGGCGCGATTGCGGGAATGCTCGCGCTCGTGGCGTCGATCCTCGTGGCGCTGGGTGTGTACACGGCGCCATGGCTTGTCGCGATCATCGCCAACGGGTTTACCGGTGAGAAGCGGGAGCTGACGGTGCTGTTGACCAGAATTCTTTTCCCTGGCGCCGGACTTCTTGTCTTCTCCGCATGGTGTCTGGGAATCCTGAATAGTCACCGCCGCTTCTTCATGTCCTACACGGCGCCGGTATTCTGGAATCTGGCGATGATCGGGACGCTCATCTTCTTTCATAAGGGGCGGACCGAGGTTCAGCTGGCGATCTACCTTGCTTACGGTTCTGTGGCCGGTAGCGCCTTGATGTTCGCTGTTCAGTTACCGCAAGTCATGTCTCTCGCGCGCGGAATAAGACCGCGACTGACGGCAGCATCAGACAGCGTGCGGAGCGTAGTTCGAAATTTCATTCCCGCATTTGTGGGGAGGGGCGTGGTGCAGCTCAGTGCCTACGTGGATGCGTGGCTCGCGAGTTACCTGGGGAATGGAGCTGTCTCATCATTTGCCTACGCGCAGGCCCTTTATGTCCTGCCCATCAGCCTTTTCGGAATGGCTATCTCGGCTGCCGAGCTCCCTACGATGTCGCGCGCAATGGGGACCACGGCCGAAATCGGCGCATACTTGCGCGGGCGACTCAGCGATGGCCTCGACCGCATCGCGTACTTCATAGTTCCAAGTGCGATTGCTTTCCTCGCCCTCGGCGATCTCATCGTCCTTGTCTTGTTCCAGAGTGGAAAGTTCCAGCGCGGGAATACGATCTGGGTGTGGCAGATTCTCATCGGGTCGACCGTCGGAATACTTGCGTCGACGATGGGTCGTCTGTACTCGTCGACATTCTACGCGCTGCGGGATACGAGGACGCCGCTGCGCTACGCGGTGGTCCGCGTGATCCTCACCACCGGACTGGGATATTTCTTCGCGCTGATTTTGCCTGGCCTCCTCGGGATCGACCGCAAACTTGGTGCGGCAGGCCTGACAGCGTCGGCGGGAATAGCCGGTTGGGTTGAGTTCTATTTGTTGCGGCGCGAAATGGACAAGAGAATCGGCCGCACGAGGCTGGTGCCGGCCCGCATGGTACGTCTATGGGGCGCCGCGGTAGCCGGAGCCGCGCTTCCGTGGGCGTACAAGCTGGTAGTGGACCGCGGCGCTCCGATTCTTTCCGCGCACGAGAACGCGGTGGGCTCGAAGCTCACGGCTCTGGCTCTGCTCTGCGTGTACGGAATCGCATACCTCAGCATTACCGCCGCGTTCGGAATCCCGGAGGCGAAAAACGTCTTCGACCGCGGCAGGCGACTGTTCAACCTCGCTCTGCGCCCGAAGTGAACCGGGCTTTTCACGGGTGGTATAATTACACATGCTGCCCGTTCCCGATGCTGTTGCGACAAAGCTCCCCCACCTTCCCGACGGACCCGGGGTCTATCTCTGGAAGGGCAGGGACGGTACTACCCTCTATGTAGGCAAGGCAAAGCGCCTGCGCTCCCGCGTGCGCAGCTATTTCGCCAACGACCAGCTGGAAAGCCCCAAAACGCGGCACCTCGTCGGCCTCATTGCCGACCTCGAGACGATTGTTGTCCCCAGCGAAGCACACGCGCTAATCCTCGAAGCAAATCTGATCAAGGAGTACCGTCCGCGGTTCAACATCGCGCTGCGGGACGACAAGTCCTATCCGTATATCAAGGTGACGGTGCAGGAGCCCTTTCCCAGGGTGTTCGTAACGCGGCGGCTGGAAGACGACGGAGCGAGCTACTTCGGCCCGTACACAGATGTGGGTGCAATGCGCCGCAGTCTCAACGTGGTGAAGAGAATCTTCACGGTACGGAGCTGCAACTACGACATGCCGGCTCAGATGCCCGAGCGGCCGTGCCTCGACTACTACATCAAGCGATGTAAAGCACCGTGCATCCTCGCGCAGTCGCAACAGGAATACCGCGCGATGATCGACGAAGTGGTGCTCTTTCTGTCGGGGCGTCCGGACGAAGTCGTGCGCCGCGTGACGGAGCGGATGGATCTTGCATCCGAGGAACTCGACTTCGAGCGAGCGGCAGAACTGCGCGATGTCCTCCACCACCTCGAGCAGATGGAAGAGCCGACTGTCGTTCTCGAGGTGGAGGGCGGTGACCGCGACGTGATCGGTTACGCGCGCGACGGCGACGACGCCTGTGTCACGGTGCTGCGCATCAGAGGCGGTAAGCTGCTGTCGCGGGAGCAGCGCTTCCTGACGAATATCGAAGGGGAAGACGACACCGACGTCCTTACGATATTTCTCGCCGGGAGCTACGTCGGAATGCAGGAGAAAGCGCGACAGCTTCTGCTCCCATTCGATTTCCCCGATCGCGAGCTGATCGAGCAGACCCTTCCGGACAGCAGGATCCTCATTCCGCAGCGGGGACCGCGGCGCGATCTCATCGCGCTGGCCGAGCAAAATGCCCGTCACTTGCTCGAGGAGCTCAAGCTCTCGTCGATGGAGGCAGACGAGCGCGCCGGCGATCCGGTCTATGAGCTGGGCAGGGAACTGGGGCTCCAGCGACTGCCGCGGTCGCTCGTGTGCTTCGACATTTCAACCACGCAGGGCACCGACACGGTCGGCTCCTGTGTCTGGTTCGAGAACGGGCGTCCGAAGAGGAGTGAGTACCGCAAGTTCAAGGTGAAGACGGTCGAGGGCACGGACGACTTCGCCTCGATTCAGGAAGTGGTTCGCCGATACTTCGAGCGACGCCTGAACGACGAAAAGCCACTGCCCGACCTGATCGTGATCGATGGTGGCAAGGGTCAGCTTTCTGCCGCCCATGCCGCTCTCACGGGGCTAGGCCTCGCCGATCGGCCGTTGATCAGCCTTGCCAAGCGGGACGAGGAGGTCTTCATCTGGGGTCGCGAAGAGCCCCTCAGGCTCTCGAGACGCTCGCCCGGCCTCAGGCTCCTGCAGCAGGCGCGGGATGAAGCCCATCGCTTCGCCGTGACCTACAACCGGAAACGTCGGTCGATGCGAACCGTGACCTCCGAGCTCCTCAAGGTCCCCGGCATCGGACCGGTAAAGAGGCGCCAGCTGCTCAAGGAATTCGGGAGCGTGCAGGGAGTCCGGGACGCGAGCGAGGAGGCAATCGCCAAGCTCCCCGGCTTTAATGCGGAGCGCGCCCGCAAGCTCCTGGAGTCACTCGCGGCCAGCTCTCCGGTCTAGCGAAAACGCGACTCCGCTGCGCATCGAATTGAGAGAGCTAAAGTTCGGCAATTCCTTGACTTCGCTCTCTATAGCTCTAAATTACTTGAGCTATGGTAAAGGTTTCCCGCGTCGAACAAAAAAGCATCGCTGAGGAGCTCGGAATACAGCCGGGCACTGAGCTGCTCATGGTAAATGGGCGCCCACTCGCAGACTTCCTCGACTGGGAATTCCTTACCGCTGACGAAGAGCTGGTAATCGAGGCCCGTCAGCCCGATGGCGAGGAGGTCATCTATGAGCTGGAACGCCTCGACGGCGAGCCGCTTGGAATCTCGCTCCAGCCGCCATCCGTGCGACGCTGCGCCAACAAATGCGAGTTCTGCTTCATCGAGGGACTGCCGCCGGGGTTGCGCAAGCCGCTCTACATTCGCGACGACGACTACCGGCTCTCGTTCGCCTACGGAAACTTCGCGACGCTTTCCAACGTGAAGGAACGCGACATCGAACGCATCCTCGAGTATCGGCTGTCTCCGCTCTACGTCTCCGTTCACGCGACGAACCACGAGGCGCGGAAAATCCTGCTGAACAATCAACGTGTGCCGGACATCAAAGCCCAGCTTTCGCGTCTCACACAGGGCGGAATTCAGTTTCACGCCCAAATGGTCGTCGTTCCCGGGTTGAACGACGAGGCGGTGCTCGAAGAATCACTTACCGACCTCTGGCACATGCGGGAAGCCGTTTTGTCTGTGGCTGTAGTTCCCGTCGGGCTCACTCAGTTCTCGCATCTTTACACCGGAAAGGGAATGGATCGCGAAACGGCGCGGACGATTCTGATTCAGGTGGAGCGCTGGGGTGAGCGCGCAACGAGAGAGCGTGCCGAAACCTGGGTGTTCGGATCGGACGAGCTCTACATGCTCGCCGGGAGAGAGCTGCCCGGTCCCGAGCACTATGGCGAGTTCGCTCAGATTGAGAATGGAGTGGGTTCCGTCACATCGCTGCGGATGCGCGTAACCCAGGGCCTGGGTCGCGTTGTTCGACGCGATGGCCAGCGCATCGGAGTAGTTACGGGGTTGGCAATGGCGCCTCTGATGGAGCCGTTGCTCGACCGGCTGCGCGAAGCGAGCGGGGCGGATTTCAAGCTAATCGTCGCCCAGAATTCGCTCTTTGGTCCGACGATAACGACAGCCGGCCTTCTGGTCGGAAAGGACATCATGACCGCGCTGAGCGATCGGCGCGATCTCGACATCGCGTTGATTCCCGCCGAGACGATCAACGAGGATGGAATCTTTCTCGACGACTATACGCTGGAGGCAGTGCGTGAGTCGTTGCCGATGCCGATCTTCCCATCGTACGACTTCATCGACGTGCTGGAGTCCGAGTCGAGCGGGGTACTCGCGTGAACCTTCCCGTCATCGCGCTCGTTGGGCGTCCGAACGTGGGCAAGTCAGCGTTGTTCAACCGCATCGTCGGCGAGAACAGCGCCATCGTCAGCGACGAGCCAGGGACAACCCGCGACCGACATTTCGCGCGCGCCGAATGGAACGGCCGTCAGTTCTGGCTTGTCGATACGGGCGGGCTCACTGACGACCCGCACATCCCAATGGACCTGGAGATAAAACGCCAGGTGCTGCAGGCAATCGAGGAATCCGATCTTCTCATGCTGGTAGTCGACGCTAAGACCGGGCTCCACCCGAGTGACTCGCGAGTGGTCGACCTGCTGCGAGAAGCGCAGAAACCATGGGTGCTGGTCGCCAATAAGGTCGACGATCCGGCCTCGACGGATTTCTTCGAATTCTATGAGCTGGGTGCGGGCGATCCGGTTCCGGTCTCCGCGATCAACGGCAAGAACTCCGGTGACATGCTCGATGTGCTCGTCGAACGAATCCCAACCGCTGCGGCAGAAGTTCCCGATGCACTACGCGTAGCTGTCGTAGGCCGCCCCAACGTCGGGAAGTCATCCATCATCAATCGGCTGCTGGGCGAGGAGCGGCTGGTCGTCGCCGACACGGCGGGGACCACCCGCGACGCGATCGATACGCCGATGATGTTTCATGGGCGCGAGCTGATCTTCGTTGACACGGCGGGACTCCGGCGCCAGTCGAAGGTGGAGGATGGAATCGAGTTCTATTCCTCGCTCAGAACCAGGCGCGCGATCGAGCGTTCCGACATTTGCATCCTGGTTCTCGATGCCGTCGAGGGTCTGCACAACCAGGATCTAAAGATCGCGGCTCTGGCGTGGGAGAGCGGCCGGGGTCTGATCGTGGTGGTGAACAAGTGGGATCTCTTGGAGAAGGGAAACAACACCGCCGCCAAGTTCGAGAAGGAAGCGCAGGAGAAGGCGCCATTTCTCAAGTTCGTTCCATTCGTGTTCACGTCCGCCATCAGCGGGCAGCGCGTGACGAAGATTCTCGAGCTGCTGCTGGAAGTGGACGTCGAAAGACACAAGCGCATCACCACGTCCCAGGTGAACACCACCCTTGCGGAAATCATCGGCAGGCGCCAGCCGCCGCAAGCGGCCGGGCGCGAGATCAAGTTGAACTACGCGACGCAGGTGGAAACCGCGCCACCGGTGATCGCGGTGTTTGGAAACAATCCCGA
>DASWGL010000342.1:0-2775 GCA_036393735.1 Gemmatimonadaceae bacterium
CGGCGCTGACGATGAGGCGTTCGCCGGTCTACGCCAGCACGATCGTTGGGCGCCCGCCGATGGAGGATTACTATCTCGGCCACGCGACGGAGCGAATCTTTCTGCCGCTGCTCAAGCTCACGATCCCAGAAATCGTCGACTATCACATGCCAGCCGAGGGAATCTTTCACAACCTCGTGTTCGTTTCGATCGACAAGCAGTATCCTGGTCAGGCATACAAGGTGATGAACGCGATGTGGGGACAGGGGCTGATGTCGCTGGCGAAGGTGATCATCGTGTTGGACAAGGACGTCAACGTGCGGAACGTGCAGGAGGCGTGGTGGGTCGCCCTTAACCACATCGATCCTGAGCGCGACGTCAGATTTTCGATGGGGCCAATCGACGTGCTCGATCATTCGAGCAGGGCGTTCACTTACGGATCGAAGATGGGGCTTGATGCGACGCGGAAGTGGCCGGAGGAGGGTTTCACCCGCAACTGGCCGAAACGGATCGAGATGGACCCCGACACGAAAAAGCGGGTCGACGCGATGTGGGCGCAGCTGGGCCTTGGACCGAACGAGGGATCGGAGAGGTCAAAAGGGAAATGATTCGCGACAAGGATGCTGCCACAACCGCGCGAGAGGGCCAGACGCTTCGAGGGCAGGGACTCCTGCTGCGCCACGCGAATCTCGTTCGCCTGCCGCATACGATATTCGCGCTCCCCTTCGCCCTGGTTGGAGTGGTGCTGGCGAGCTACCCCGCGCCGATAACAGTGGGCGATGTAGTCTGGGTGGTTGTCGCCTTCACGTCGGCGCGATTTGCCGCGATGGGGTTCAACCGGATCGTCGATCGCGAGATCGACGCGCGTAATCCCCGCACGCGGTCGAGGGAGATTCCTTCTGGATCGATGAGCGTGCGCGAGGCGAGCGTGGCGGTGACGATAGCATCGCTTGTGTTCTTCGTCGCGGCGTGGCAGCTCAACACGCTCTGTTTCATCCTGGCGCCGCTCGCACTCGGGTGGGTCTTATTTTACAGCTACACGAAGCGATTCACGCGCTGGTCACATCTGGTGCTTGGCGTCGGTCTTTCGATCGCGCCCGTCGGGGGGTATCTCGCGATCGTCGGCCACTGGAGCGATCCATGGTGGATGCTCATCGCCTTGGCGATCGCTGTTGCCACGTGGGTTGGCGGCTTCGATATCCTGTACGCTCTGCAGGATGTTTCCTTTGATCGGGAGAATGGGCTTTACTCGGTCCCCTCCACATTCGGAGAAGCGAACGCGCTCGGCATCGCGCGCGTTCTGCATTTTCTCACGGTCACCGCTCTAGCCGTGGCGGGGTTCGGCGCTGGCGCGGGGATTGTCTACTTCGCCGGCGTCATTGTAGCGGGGCTCCTGCTGCTGTACGAGCATTCGCTCGTCAAGGCAAATGATTTTTCGCGGCTCGATGCCGCATTCTTCACGATGAACGGCGTCATCAGCATTCTGTTTCTGGGATTTGTGTTGACCGAGCGGCTGCTCAGATGAGCGGTTCTCCGCCAATCGTGGTAGGAATAACGGGTGCGTCGGGAGCGCCGTACGCGGTGAGACTGATGGAGCAGCTCGTCGCCGCGCAGAGGCCGGTGTCGCTCATCGTATCGAAGTACGGAATGCGACTGCTCGACACGGAAACCGGGATCGGCTCCATCGACGCATTCCGCGAGGCTGTAGGAAAGCATGACTGGGATTCGTGCGTCCAGACTTTCTCTAACGAAGATCGCGGTGCGCCGCCAGCTTCGGGCTCGGCGCTTACGGCGGGGATGATCGTGTGTCCGTGCTCGATGGGGACGCTGTCGGCGATTGCTGTTGGGGCATCACGCTCACTGATCGAGCGGGCGGCCGATGTCACTCTCAAAGAACGCCGCAAGCTTGTTCTCGTCCCCCGCGAAACTCCGCTCAGCGCGATTCACCTCGGCAACATGCTTCGTCTCACGCGCGCCGGCGCTGTCGTCATGCCGGCATCGCCGGGGTTCTATCATCGGCCGAAGCAGGTCTCGGATCTCGTGGACTTCGTGGTGGCGAGGATGCTCGATCAACTTGGCGTCGAGCAAAAGCTGGTTAAGCGGTGGGAGGGAAAAGCCTAGCTGAGCCGCGATCGCTTCCCTCGGCGTGTGGTTTGCGTCGATTGACATAGTCATCTACTGCGGAGGACGTGATGAAACCTGCTTTGTTGGTCTTTGCAGTCGGGGTGGTGTTAACCATTTCTTCGTCCGGCTGCCACGACCCGACGTCGAACGTCGGCTTAGTGGAGCTCAACACCCAGACACTCGTTGCGCCTACGGCTATTGCTCCGGGCGCAACGCTCACCGTTAGCCTGAATGTCGAAGTTGGCGGATGCCTGACGTTCGACCATATCCAGTCACACAGAACGGCGTCACAGGTAGATCTCACAGTGTGGGGGAGGGACATTCGCACTGGGATTACAGACCGAGCGATACAGTGCCCCAGATTCTTTGTCGAACCGCGCGAATATCAGCTTCATCCACCATTCCAGAATCCATTCACCGTCGTGGTTGACCGAGGCAGAGTATCCCCGCTCATCGCAGTAGTGTACGTGCAGTAGGCTCCGGGACGAACCAGGTCAGCTGACCTGCTTCGTCCGCGTCATCTCCTTGGGAAATCTCCGGAACCACGAGGACAACAGGAGCAACTCGTCGATCTCGTGCGTCGGCACCTGGGCTGTTGGCGACTCCTTCTGCGAGAAGATGTCCTCCACCAACTGCTTCATCGTGCGCCGATCCTTGGATGACCGCGGCTTC
>DASWGL010000343.1:0-2422 GCA_036393735.1 Gemmatimonadaceae bacterium
GTTGATCACAGCGGTCTTGCCGACCGGCAGTGAAAACGCAACGCCAGGTTCAGCCGCAACTGTCGGCTCCATTGCTGCACAGCCCGAAAGGGCGGCGACGATCGCACCCGCGGAAATCAACGCACGTCCCGACTTCAATGCGCTTCTACCTCCAACCCCATACCTAGTACCTCGCACCCCCGACCTAGCTCTTCTCGCAGTTAAGAGGTGGTCCAAGTGTAGTCGGCCTGGCCAAGACAGCGGTCTAAGCTGCCTGAGCCGTGGCATAAATCCCCGGTGCGTCAACGTGCGGATTCCGGCGAAGGTACATCCAAGCGGCGCCACCAATCGCGAACAAAACCGCGATTACCTGCGCCGTCGTAAACGGGCCAAAAAAACGATCGTCCTTTGCGCGCAGGAACTCGATGATGAACCGCTCGATTCCCGCCAGCACGCAGTACAAACCGAATAACCATCCCTCCGCATGCTTGTGATCGCGGAAGCGCCACAGAATCAGGAACATCACGAAGCCGAGCGCGACTTCGTAGAGCTGAGTCGGGTGGACGGAGAGGACCTGGTTGGGTGTGGAGCCCAGTGGCGGCGCAATGTGAAAGAGCTGCGTCATGTTCGCGACGGTCGAAGGCGGCGCGCCGTTGGGAAAGCTTACCGCCCACGGTCCATTCCACGGTCGCCCGTAGTCGTCACCGACTGCCCAGCATCCGGTGCGGCCGATGGAGTACGCGGCTGCGAGCGCGGGCGCGGCGACATCGCTGATCCGCGTAAAGCTCTGATGCTTCCGCCGAATCACGATATAAGAGGCGAGCATTCCACCCATCAGGCCGCCCCAGAACACGAAACCGGCTCTGCTCAGCAGCGCGCTGACGTCGTGCATGAGGATGGCATAATAGATCTTGCCGCCGAGCAGTCCGCCGACGACAGCGGCGAAGACGACATCGCCGATGGGCTCGGGGTCATGGCCACGACGCGCGAGCTCACGCTGCGCGATGATCTGGGCGATCACGAACGCCAGCAGGACCGCCAGTCCGAATCCGGTGAGCTGGAGCGGGCCGACGTCGTACGAGAGGGGTTGGTGGACTATCGAAGCGAAAATCCTTTGCATGGGTGTGAATCTAGGCTGCGACGAGGCCCGGGATAGGGCTGCTGGCGTAGGCGTTGAGGTCGAGACCGGCCCTCTCGCCCTTTTCAAATCTGAAAAATGCGGCGCGGGCGATCATGGCTGCGTTGTCGGTGGCGAGGCGCGGACTCGGTGTGAAGACGGTCATACCCTCGGGCTCGAGTCTCGTTCGCATCGCGGCAGCGAGCGTTCGATTGCAGGCGACGCCGCCGCCGAGGACGACCCGCTGTCGGGAAAAAGCATTTGCCGCGCGCCAGGTTTTCTCGACCAGAGTATCGATCAGCGAATCCTGGAATGCGCGTGCGATGTCGGCCTTGTCGGCTTCGATGTCTTTCGACCCGCGCACCGCGTTGAGCACGGCCGTCTTGACACCGCTGAACGAGAATGCGTAGTAGTCGTCGTCTTGCGGCAGCGCGTTCTTCCGCACCATTGGGCGCGCGAAATGGAAGCGCTTTGGATTTCCCTCCCTGGCGAGCTGCTCGACGTAGCGTCCGCCCGGATAGGGAAGTCCAAGAAGCTTCGCTACCTTGTCGAATGCTTCACCCGCCGCGTCGTCGCGAGTCGCCCCAAGCAGCCGGTATTTCCCCCACGCCTCTACATCGAGAAGCAGCGTGTGGCCCCCCGAGATCAACAATGCCGTGAAAGGAGGAACGGCATCACGATGCTCCAGCGCCGCTGCGAAGAGGTGTCCCTCCATGTGATGGATTCCGAGCAGCGGGATGCCGCGCGAGAAGGCGAGCGCCTTGCCGTAGCTGACTCCAACGAGCAGTGCTCCCACCAGTCCCGGGGTATTCGTGACGGCGATTGCATCGAGATCATCGAGCTTGATTCCCGCCTCCTCGATCGCGCGCTCGACCACTGGTACGATGCTGGTGAGATGCGCGCGCGATGCGATCTCCGGAACGACTCCCCCAAACACGCGGTGGACGTCCTGTGACAGAATCACGAGCGACTTCTGCGCGACCTGATCGCCATTTCCCTCGAGAACGGCCGCGGACGTCTCGTCGCAGGAGGTTTCGATTCCGAGAATGCGCGTCACGATTACTCGGTGCGCTCCGTGAGTAACCTGTCAACCAGGGCGCGAGCTTCGGGGGAATTCCAATCTGTCGCCGACATCAGCTTCTTCCTGATCACTCCGTCCCGGCCGACGATGAACGTCTCCGGGTAACCGCTGATGTCATACAGATCGGTGATCTGACCGCGGGGATCGTGCAGGATCTCGAATGTCAGCCCGTACTGTTTCGCAAACGCCCGGATACCCGAGTCCGTGCCGGGATCGTCGATGCTGACAGCCACGATCTTCAATCC
>DASWGL010000344.1:0-4551 GCA_036393735.1 Gemmatimonadaceae bacterium
CATCTTGTCGTTGCCAACTAGCTGCGTTTGAGAACTATATCGCCGTTTACAGTTCTGACCCGAATTACCCCTCCGCCGCGGCCAACTGTCTGCCTCGCCCGTACATAGCGGCGTGGTGTTCCTTCGCTGCTATCCCAATCCGCCGTTTCCGTCGTGTGCAATGGAAAGTCGCTGACGATGCGCGTCTTGTGGCCCAGGTTGTCGGTGTATGCCGTCTCTAGCTCGAGAATCGCGTTGAGATCCCGCGGTACCACGAGCACAACCTCGCCCTTGCCCGACGTTACGTCGACCGAGTGCGCGCCGGCGCCTTGTAGCTCGATCCTCACATCTCCCACCCCGGTGTGCGCCTCGACCGATCCCGTCGCCGGGCCAATGTCGATCGAGCCCCCTCCAGTCTGCGCGTAGACTTCTCCAGCCGAGGGACCGATTCGGATTGGGCCGCCGCCTGTCGTGACGCGCGCGCCGTCTGGTGCGGCGCGGAGCGAGATGCCTCCCCCCGCCGAATTCATTCTTATTCCACTCGCGCCGAAACTGCTCCCGCGACCAACGCCGTCGCTGATGTAGTTGGTCGTGGTCGCCGTGCTGCCGCCGCTGCTACTGCTAATGCTGGTTCCGCTTCCCCTACCACTGCCGCTCCTGACGCTGACACTATTATCGCCGGTCCCGACTCCGACGACGGTGACGCCGTTCTCCCTGTTAATGATCGTGTTGGAGGATTTGCTGTAGATAACAGGGCCGCTTCCCGATTTTCCATTCAGGTTCCCGGTGACGCCCTCGATTCGAACAATCCCCCCGCCCGTGCTGACGCTTCCATTCAGGCGCGAATCCGCGACGCGGATTTCGCCTCCCCCCGTCCGGATGTCCACCTCGCCGTTGGCTTTCTGGATGTTGATCTCGCCTCCGCCGGTTTGACCGGTGAAAACTCCATCAACGCCCGTGATCGAGATGGACCCGCCAGCCGAAGAAAGTCGCGCGCTGTAGTTTCGAGGCACGTTGATCTCGAACACGTGGTGTGAGCTCTGCGAGTTTCCCCACTCGGTGTAGACGCTCTCGAGTCTCGCACCGCCATCCGAGGGCTCAAGTGTCACTTTGGTTCTGCGCCAGTCGCGTCCGCCGAGCGCGGCGCGAACGAAAACCTCCGGCTTGTCCCAGCCGGTGATAATGACGTTCCCGCCGGTCTTGAGATCGAGCGTGAGAGTTCCCGCGGCGCGAGCGGGAACGGAGAGTTGAAACGTCGTGTCGGCCTCGCTGCCGCCAGCAGCCATCGCTTCATCAGAAAACGACACTGATGCATTTGACCGGGTTGACGCGGCCGATGTGGCCATAGCCCACGCGGTTGCCTGGCCTGCCGCGGTGGATAGAGCTGTCGCCGATGCCGTCGATGGTGCTGCTGGCGCCACCATCGATTTGGCGGTCGACGGCGGTGTCACAGACTCCATGGATCTTGCCGAATGAGATCCTTCATTCATCACGTTCGACGAGGAGCTCGAGACTCCGTTCTCCGCCCGCGCATTTTCCTTCGGAACCGCGCGAAATGCGGCGAGTGGTATCAGCACGAGTGCCGACAGGAGCGCCGCTGTCGGGCGCGCTCCACGCGACAATGACACCCGCCGACGTGACTCATTGAGCACGGCGAGCAGGCGCCCCTCGAGCTGGGATGGACGCGCCATCGCTACGGATAGAAAGCCAGGCGCGCCAAACGCGCGGGCTGAACGTGCGACTTCCAGAAGATGCGCCGCGTACTCGGTGGCTGGAGTTCCCAGCGACACCACGCTGTCGTCGCACGCGCGCTCGCACTCGGCTCGCAGCCGCCGCTCCGCGATCCATGCCAGCGGATGAAACCAGTACAGCGCGCAGACGAAGCCGGCGATGAGCTGGGTAAACGAATCCCCCCGCGCGACGTGCGCGAGCTCGTGTCGCAACACGATGCGACGATGCGCCTCCGGCCAATCGAGTGCGTCCTCCGGCAGGAGGACTACGGGATTACGTGATCCCCACGTGAGCGGCGTGCTGACGACGGAACTCGAGTAAAGCAGAACCCGCTTGCTAACCCCGGCGTAGTTGCGCTCCTCATCGAGAGTTCCGCTCCAGTCTGAGCTATTGAGCGGCCACGCTTTGGCGGCGATGCGACGAAGTCCGAGGCGTCCGATCGCGAGCCACGCCATGATCGCCGCGAACCCAACCACCCATAGAAGCGGGAGCAACGGGAGCAAGCGAACCTTCGCGAGAACGCTGCGCGAGTCGGCTGCGGGTTGCGTGGCGTTTGCATCGATCACCTTCGCTGTCAATGCGGAATTCGAAAGACGTGAGTCTGTGGCGCCCTTCAGCGCGACTGACCCGGCGAACGAATTCGAGTTCGGGTCATTTGCACTCGAGGTTGCCGCCCGACCGCTCGTCGGTGAGAGCACCGACGAGAAAGAGCCTGGGAGCACCGGAACGTTCCACTGCGGCGATAATACCATCGCTATCGGCAGCGCCAGACTGCACGCGAGCGTAGCAACGAGAATGAGGTGACGATGTGAAGGGCTCACGCTTCGCAATGTCGCCGCGAGGATGAGTCCGAGCGCCATGATCAAACTCAGCTTCGCGAGCAGTACCGGAATGAAGGACGTCATGACGCACCTCCTTTGCTGCGCGCCTTCTCGATCATCTTCTCCAGGTTGTCTAGATCGTCATCGCTCCACCGGTCTTCGTACATGCCGACCATTGCGGCGACCGCGGAGCTGGCGGAGTTGTCGAAGAAAGTTCTGACGAGATGTTTCACCGCGGACTTGCTGACGCGGTCGGGATCCGCCGTGGGAAAATAGACGTAGCGCGGGCCATCCTGTTCGTGGCGCAGATGACCTTTGCTCTCGAGCAAACGCAGCATGCCACGCACGGCCGTATAGGTCGGGGGATCGGGAAGATCGGCGAGCACTTCAGCCGCGTTCGCCCTTCCCCGCCGGTAGATGATCTCCATGATCTGCCGCTCTCGACGACCTAAGTGCTCCAGTCCGCGATTCTTCATCGGCAATCTCCACTCTGGGTTCCAATCCATTCGCGGCTTAAAACGCGCGCCCTTCCACCAGTATGTCAATGCACTGACATTATGTCAATAGGCTAACAGTTGAGTGGGTCTTGTTCTGTTTGCCTCGCGACAAAACGTCTCCCTTGACACAGTGTCAATGCATTGACATCATGTCACTCGACTAACTCCCCGGCCGAGTGAGCCTTTATCGAATGCATCTATTTCCGTACCTCCCATGGTGTTTTCTGACAGCTGCCGCGTTGGCCCTCCCCTTTGTGCGTGCGAGTGGCCAACAGATAGACACTTCCCGAGCACTCTCCACCCTTCGCGACGCCCAAGCGGCATGCAAGATGGACGGGGGAATTCTCTGGGGACGCAGTCTCTGCGGTTCAATTGCGCTGGTCGATCGCCAGACGCGTCTCGTCATCGCCAACGACACGGTTGCCGGCAAACATTTCCTGCGATTGGGCGACGCGTACGTAACGACCCTCCCCGAAAACCAGTATGTCGCCAACACCTCGTTCCCCTGGGGCGGACGGACGTGGACGATGGTCGCACTCCCGGTGCCGAAGGATCGCTACGCCCGCGTTGCTCTCGTGATGCACGAGGTATTTCACCGCGAGCAGGAGGCCCTTGGTCTTCGTCAACCCGACGCGCTCAACAATCAGCTCGACATGCGTCCGGGCCGGACATGGCTGCGGCTGGAGTATCGCGCTCTGGCTCGCGCGCTCGAAGCGCTTCCCGATCAGAAGGCGGCGCGGCACCACGCTGAGTCGGCGCTGCTCTTTCGCGCGCAGCGTCGATCACTCTATACCGGCAGTGACAGCCTCGAGGCGACGCTCGAGATCCAGGAAGGATTACCGGAATACACGGGACAACGTCTCGCCATGCAGCTAACAGGTGAAGGTCCCACCCGCGTGGCGAAGTACGTTCGCGACTATGAAACGACTCCGACCTTTGTTCGCGCCTTCGCATACGGTACCGGCCCGGCGCTCGGTGTCCTGCTCGACCAGTTCGCGCCCAGCTGGCGGGACGCCATTCGGACGAAGCGCGACATCGGCGCACTGCTGTCAAAGGCGATCGACTTCAAGCTCCCACGGAATCTCGCCGCAGTTGCGCGCACTCGGGCGCAGGAATACGGCTGGGATGAAATCGACGGGACCGAGGCCGGGCGCGATTCCGCCCGCGCACCTGCGATGAATGGCTACCGTGCGCGGCTGGGCGATGGCGCGGTCATAACATTGCGACAATCGAAAGACTCTCTTGCCTGGAGCTACGATCCGACGGAATTGATCGGCTTCGATCTCCAATCGACCGTGTATCCCTCGGGAAGCTTCTCAGCGCCGTGGGGAAAGCTCACCGTCGATCATGGCGGAGTACTCGTCCAGAATGATTTCTCGCGAATCAGAGTCGGCGCACCCGCGTCACCAGTGGCAGGCAACACGAGCGAGATCAAAGGAGATGGATGGACGCTCGTACTCAATCCGGGGTGGTCGCTCCGTGCGGACTCCTCGCGGCCCGGAAGCTTCATCGCAGACAAGGAT
>DASWGL010000345.1:0-5614 GCA_036393735.1 Gemmatimonadaceae bacterium
CGGCGGAGAAGCGCTTGAGATTCGCGCGACCGTTCTCCGTTGTCACCACCACCACGCTCCTTCCATCTCGGCTCCATACAATCCCGCCGCCGGAACCCGCGCGCGGCGGATGCTGATCGGCGGTAAGTCCGCCCTCGACATCGAAGTCGTAACTCGCGGTGAGATTCCGCGGTTGAGAGCCCGGGGCAGCGTCCACTACGAAGAGATCGGCCTCGTTGTAGAAGCGCAGCGGCTTCGCGTTCTGATTACCAGTGAATGCGATGCGTTTGCCATCGGGCGATGGAGCAATGGTGCCGATGAATCCGTCGATGCCGGCGACTTTGACCGTCGCGCCGCCACTTGCCGGAACGGAGTACAGCTCCGCGCCTGTCTCCTCGTAGTAGGGCTCGAGCCGCCGATTCGACGTGAAGTAAAGACGCGCGCCATCGGGTGACCACACGGGCTCGCTTTCGTCAAAATTGCCGAAGGTGATCTGCTTGAACGTCGGGAGCGCTCCAGTGGCGCCAATCGACGCGGGTACAGTCCAGATGTGACTATGCGCGGTCGGGTCGGTGTAGCCGCCACCATTCCAGCGGTACTGGGCGCGCGTGATGACGCGGACATCGCTGACGTGCTTTTTTTGCGTTGAATCGGCGCCAGCTTTCTTCGCTGAATCAGTCTTTGCCGTATCGGGCGTGGAGTTGAACGCGATGGTGCGGCCGTCGGGTGACCACACCGGATCCCCAGCGCCCTTTGGCGCGTCGGTGAGCGCCCGCGCCTCACCGCCATCCATCGAGATGAGATAGATCTGCGAGGGCTTCGGCTTTCCATCGACCGGATCGGGAGTGCGGACGAAAGCGATCTCCCGTCCGCTTGGTGACCAGCGGGGCGATTTGTCGTTGTGCCCGGATGTCAAAGGACGCGGAGGTGCGCTGCCATCCGCGGGGACCACAAAGATCTGCATCTCGTACCGATCCTTGTCTTCATTCACGTTTACGCGCACGAACGCGACCTGCGATCCGTTGGGAGAGATCTGCGGATCGGCGGCCCACACGAACTTGAATAGATCCGTCTCGGTGATCGGCCGGCGCCCCTGTGCCGCGCTCGGTCCGGCGACTGCGACGACGAAGACCAAGGGCAGTGAGATCGCATACCAGCGCAAACGATTCATCGGGATCGGCATCGACAGCTGGGCGTTCATGTAATCCTCATGACAGCATTGACAATAAAGTAATTCCTTCGGACTTAACGAGTTCACAAACCGATACGTCTAGATAGTGAACCCCTCTCAAGGAACCCACCGTGAGAAAGTCTATTGCAACAATCGGGATGTCACTCGCAGCCGCGGCAGCGAGCATCTCGATCCCGGCGTTCGCCGCATCGTCCGCTTCCGCATCACCCCTCCCCGTGTCCCAGGGCGCGGTCGTCCCGCAACGCGCAGTTCCCGCGCAAACCGCCGCGGCTCGCGAGCGGCGCGAACCACATCCGGAGATTCGGAAAGCCATTGCAGCCCTCGAGCGCGCCAAGTCAGACATGCAGCACGCGAGTCACGACTTCGGTGGACATCGCGTTGCCGCGATCGCAGCTTGCGACAGGGCCATCGAGCAGCTTAGGCTCGCACTTCAGTACGACAAACGGTAGGCCCTAGGAGGCGGGAGGGAGTGATCGTTCCCACAGTACTTCCGCGACGCGATCGAGCGAGCTTCCAACCGCCTCCAGAGCCACGCCCAGGTGGTAGACGAGGTCAGCCGCCTCTTCAGTAGCGCGAGACGCATCTCCATCCGCGCACGCAGCAATTAGCTCGGCGCTCTCCTCACCGATTTTCTTGAGACGCAGATTCCGGTCGAGAAGCAGCTCGCGTGTGTGGCTTCGCCGTTTCCGCGACCCGGCGGATTCTGATTGGACGTCGGCCACCGACTCCTCGTTCAATTCCGCGCGGCGCATCGAGATTTTTCTCGCCAGCGCCGACCAGATGGTCGGGGCACTGGCAGAATCATCGAAGCAGGACACCGCGCCAGTGTGACACGCTGGTCCGGCGGAACGAACGCGGGCAACCACCGCGTCTCCGTCGCAATCGAGCGTTAGAGAAACGACCCTCTGCACGTTGCCACTCGTTGCGCCCTTTCGCCACAAGCCGCGTGTCCGCGATCGATAGTGCATCTCGCCGGTTTCGATCGTGCGCTCGAGGGCTTCCCTATCCGCGTTCGCCACCATGAGAACTCTGCCACTCAGCGCGTCCTGCGCCACGACGACGACGGTCCCCTTGTCCTTGTCGAAACTCACTGCGTCGAGGTTCAAGCTGGCGCTCATGGGACCGCTCCGGCTGATGCCATGTCGCCTGCAGGGGTGAGAATCTCGCGCACGATCGGGCCAAGCTTCGCGTTGGTTGCGATCGCGTCGCCACCGAAGGGGGTCGTCCTGCCCCGCCAATCGGTAAATGTCCCACCAGCTTCGGTGATGATCGGCATGAAGGCAGCACCGTCCCAATCCGAGATCACATCGTCCACCATGATGTCGGCGCGTCCGGTGGCGACAAGCAGATAGCCATAACAGTCTCCCCAGGTTCGCATCGTTCGCGCGCCATCCTGTAGACGTGCCCAGCGTTCCCGCCTCGCCTCATCGCGCAGAAAGCGCGCGTCGGTCGTGACGAGCCGAGCTTCGCTGAGTTCCGCGACTGTGGACACGGCGGCGCGTGATCCGTTCCACCAGCATCCTTCTCCACGCGCGGCGACGATTATCTCGTCGAGCGCGGGAAAATACGCGGCTCCGGCGATCACGGTCTCACCTTCCGCCACCGCGACCAGCGTTCCCCAGAGCGGCACTGACTGAAGGAAGGTGTAGGTCCCGTCGATCGGGTCCAGAATCCATCGTCGTGCGGCGCCCTCCCGCACCGAGGGCAGCTCTTCCCCGAGGATCCCGTCTTCAGGAAAACGCAGCTCGATCCACTCGCGCGCTGCACGCTCCGCATTGATGTCGGCGACACTTACCGGCGATCCGTCGCTCTTGGTGCGGGTCTCGGGATTGCCACCGTAGTACTGCTTCGCGATATCACCGGCGACGCGGGCGACTTCCGCAACCGCGTCCATGTAAACCCCGCTGGTCATGCAGCCGTCCTCACTGTAATGCTGGCCGCTTCCAGCGCCGACTTGATGGTGCGGATATCGGTCGTCGCATCGTGCAGAACTCCGGCAAGGAGCGCAGCGTCGGCGCCGCCGAGTATAAAAGCGTCGACAACGTCGCGAGCGGAGCCCGCCCCGCCTGACGCGACGATCGGAACCGTCACCGCGCGCGATACCCGCGACAACAGCTCGATGTCGTAACCGGAACGGCCACCGTCACGATCGATGCTCGTGAGAAGGATTTCCCCCGCCCCGAGCTCCACGCATCGTCTCGCCCAATCGATGGCGTCCAGTCCGGTGGGCTGCCTGCCTCCGTTAACATGCACCTCCCAGAAATCCCCTCGGTTCAGGGCGTCGATACTAGCGACGACGCACTGCGATCCGAACCTGGACGCCGCTTGCGTCAACAACTGCGGACGCCGAACGGCGGCGGAGTTGATCGCAACCTTGTCGGCCCCGGCACGCAATGCGTTCGCAATGTCGTCGAGGTTGCGCATTCCTCCTCCAACCGTGAGCGGAATGAACAATCGCTCGGCGGTGCGGCGAACGAGATCGAGCAGAGTGTCTCTGCCTTCATTCGTCGCGGCGATGTCGAGGAAGACAATCTCATCCGCGCCTTGCTCCTCGTAGCCCTCGGCGAGGACGACGGGATCACCCGAGTCACGAAGGTTCACGAAGCGCGTTCCCTTTACCACACGACCATCCTTCACGTCGAGACACGCGATCACCCTGTGTGTCAACATTATTCCACCCTCAGTGAGACCGACCCTTTCGTGCTCACGGTCTCTCCCGTATCGGCGAGAGCATCGCGAAGGGCGAGACCGAGCGCCTTGAACGCAGCCTCTATAACGTGATGACGATCGCTTCCGCGCAGGACAATGACGTGGATCGTCGCGCGCGCCTCGTTGCTGAACGAGCGCATCCAGTGATCGTAAAGGCGACTGGGCAGCGGCCCCTCGTAATACGGCCGTCCCCCAATGTCCACCGACACCTGCACGAGCGCGTCGTCCATCGGCACGACACGATTGCCGTACCGCGCAGCTCCGGCCGGGATGATCTCTCTGAAAGCACGCCCGAGCGTGAGCGCGACGTCTTCGACGAGATGGTGCTTCAAATCGCTGCTCGCCTTTACGTCGAGTGTCAGTCCGGAGTACCGGGCAAAGGCAATGAGCATGTGATCGAGAAACCCGTTCCCCGTTTCGATTTTGGTTATGCCGGCTCCGGCCTTGAGCTCCACGCGGATGGAGGTTTCGCTCGTCTCTCTCTTCGTAACGGTCATTCCGGGAATTCCTCGATGATTGTTTGCGGATCCAGCTTGCCGGTGTAGAGCGCCATCCCAATGATTGCGGCGCTGACGCCCAGGTCGGCCAGCTTGCGAAGATCATCAGCGCTGCGCACTCCGCCGGACGCTTGCACGGGCACCTTCGCCCGAAGGGCGATCTCCCCGATCAGGGCCAGGTCGGGGCCTTCCATTCGACCCTCTTTATCGACGGCTGTGACGAGGATCGCGGCGAGTCGGAGCGAGCTCAGCTCGTCGATGAAGTCGATCACATTTTGCGAATCGGTTTCCGACCAACCGCGAGTCACGAGATGGCGCCCTCTGGTGTCCGCGGCGACGATGATTCTGTTGGGGTAGCGGAGAACTACGTCGTCGAGCCATGGGCGATCCTCGATCGCGCGCGTGCCGAGCACGACCTCTGATGCACCGGCGGCGAACAACTCGGCGATCGTGGCGAGATTACGCACTCCGCCGCCGCACTGAACCTGGTTCGTCACGCGCGCGTCGAGGATCGTTCTGACAGTATCCCGATTCGATCCGCGTCCAGTTGCGGCATCAAGATCGACGAGATGAACACGACTGAATCCAAGTCGCGCCCAGTTCTCCGCGACGGCCACTGGATCAGCGATCCGGACGCGCTCGTCGGCGTACGATCCGCCGACGAGCTGCACGCATGCGCCATCGCGCAGATCGATGGCGGGAATCACCTGCATTCGATCAGCCCCTCGATTACTGCGTTGAGGAAAGCGCGTCCGGTGCCCGAGCTCTTCTCCGGATGAAACTGGACGCCGACCGTATTCGCGCTTCGAACGACCGAGGCGAACTTCGCGTCCTCATGCGTCGTCCAGGCGAGGATCGATGATTCAACCTCGGGCTCGCAGATATAGGCGTTGGCGAAGTACGCCGTTTCGAGGTGTGATGCTGCTTGGCCGCCGTTCTTGCGCCACTCGACGTCGTTCCAACCCATGTGCGGAACCTTCGATGTGCGGAGCCGAGTGACGTTGCCCGGGATGAACCCGATTCCGTCTCCAGGCGACTCTTCGCTCGCATCGAATAGGAGCTGCATGCCGAGGCAAATGCCCAGGCAGGGCAGGCCATCGTCGAGGGCGGATGCGAGATAGTCCTGGGCGTTACGCATCGCGTTGGCCGCGGCACCAAAGGCTCCCACGCCGGGAAGCACCAGAAGATCGGCCGTAATTGCCGCGCGAAGGTCGGTCTCGACGGAGATAACTCTTTC
>DASWGL010000346.1:0-9207 GCA_036393735.1 Gemmatimonadaceae bacterium
ACCACCGCTCCAATCAGTCCCGCCGTCGCCAGACCATCGACGACTTTCTCGTCTGAAACCGACCTAGCTTTCGCGAGACCGGTGAGGATCGCCGGCAGAACTCCCGCCCCACCAGCCGTGGGCGCCGCGACAATCACCCCCATCGCCGCGTTCACTTCCTGCACCGCCAGCGCGCGAGTCAGGATGTCGCGAAATGGGGTCTGAGCCAGCGGACCTTTCGCGCTCAACCGCAGCTTCGCGGCGTCGCCACCAACCAGTCCCGACGCGGAATACAGATCACCGACCAATCCCTTCTCGATCGCGCCGCGCATCACGTCGAGCGCGCGTTGCAGCGCCGAACGAATGTCTACTATCGAACGGCCCTGATCACGCGATTCAGCGGCCAGCGCGACCTGCGCGAGCGACTTCTTCTCACGTTCAGCGTCCTTTATGGCGTCGGCGAGGGCTTTGTACACTCAGCCCCCGCTGACTTTCGGAAGCCGACGCGTCCACCTGACCCAGTCGAGCGCGCGCAGCTCCTCCCCCGCTTTTTTGTCGGGCTCCTCGTCGCATTCGATCATCATGAATGCGTCGCCACCCCTTTCCTTCCTCGATAGCCTCAGCGTTGCAATGTTGATGTCGTGCTCGGCCAGGATCCCCGTGATTCTGGCGATCGAGCCCTTCCTATCCTCAGCTACGAGAACAATCGTGTGTAAGTTTCCGGTGACCTCGACGGGGAACCCATCGATCTCCTGGACCAGGATTCGCCCGGCCCCCAGGGATGACCCAAGCATGGTGGCCTTCTTGCCATTCAGCTCGAGGTTGATGCGCACGGTGTTGGGGTGCGCGGCGTCCGCAATCGTCACCTTTTCGAACTTGTAGTCCAGGCCCTCGCGCTCGGCGATCTGAAGGGCGTCGCGGAGTCGCTCATCGTCGGGGCGGAAGCCAAGCAGTCCGCCCACCAGCGCCTTGTCGGTGCCGTGTCCTTCGCCGGTGCGCGCAAAGGAGCCGTGCAGCTGAAGGACTCCGCTTTGCGGAGTGCCACCTATAAGTCCGCGCGCGAGCAAGCCGAGTCGGCACGCACCGGCTGTGTGCGAGGAGGAGGGGCCGACCATGACCGGGCCGATTATGTCCAGCAGGGATACCATGCTTGAAAATACGGTGCGCGGCGGCGTTCGGGGGACTACTAATCAAAGGCGCTGCTGCCCGCTGCCCGCTAGTCGCTGTAAGCTACCCGCCGCCTACCAACAGACCTCACTACCGGCGTGAGAGACCCGCAGTCGAGCATCTCCTTCGTACTCGTACTCCATTAAACGGCCGGGGGGTTGGCGACACGAACGGTCTCAGCGTCGTCGGCGGGCAGCGAGTAGCGTTCAGCGGGCCACGGGAAGCAGCGCCTTTCTGTTTTGCCCGGCCTTGAGCGCCACCCTTTCTCTTCCGGAAGCCCGTTCGCGTCTGAGCATAGCCCGCAGGTACTGCCCAGTATACGACGTCGCGACATCAGCGACGTCCTCCGGTGTCCCGGAGGCCACGACATCGCCACCGCGAAGTCCTCCCTCCGGACCCAGATCGATGATCCAGTCGGCGGTCTTGATGACGTCGAGGTTGTGCTCAATGACGAGCACGGTGTTGCCACGGTCAACAAGACGGTGCAGTACGCTCATCAGCATGCGCACGTCCTCGAAATGGAGTCCCGTCGTGGGCTCGTCGAGGATATAGAAGGTTCTGCCCGTGTCGCGCTTCGACAGCTCGGCGGCCAGCTTGACACGCTGCGCCTCTCCGCCCGACAGCGTGGTCGCTGATTGACCGAGGTGGATGTAGCCGAGCCCGACGTCGAAGAGAGTCTGGAGCTTCTGGCGGACACGCGGCTGGTTCTCGAAGAAAGCGAGAGCGTCTTCCACAGTCTGTTCGAGCACGTCCGCGATGCTGAGGCCACGGAAACGAACCTCCAGAGTCTCGCGGTTGTAGCGCTTTCCCTTGCAGACGTCGCACGGAACGTAGACGTCGGGGAGAAAGTGCATCTCAATCTTGACGAGACCGTCTCCTTCGCACGCCTCGCACCGTCCGCCCTTTACGTTGAACGAGAATCTTCCCGGCCCGTAGCCGCGGATCTTCGCTTCAGGCAGCTCTGCGAACAGCTCGCGGATGGGCGTGAACAATCCCGTGTATGTGGCCGGATTGGATCGCGGCGTGCGACCGATCGGGCTCTGATCGATGTCGATGACTTTGTCGAGGTGCTGGAATCCGGTGATGCGCGTGTGAGCGCCTGGAATCACCCTGGCGCGATAGAAATGCCTGGCCATGGCGCGGTGCAGGATGTCTTCGATGAGCGTGGACTTTCCGCTCCCGGACACGCCGGTGACAGCGACGAAAAGGCCGAGCGGAATGTCGACGTCGAGGCTGCGCAGGTTGTGCTCGCGCGCGCCCTCGATGCGAATCACACGGGTAGGATCCATCCGGCGACGCACTTCGGGAATCGGAATCTCCAGCTCGCCCCGCAGATAACGTCCCGTGATCGATTCCTTGTTGGCCCGAACCTCGTCAACCGTTCCTTCCGCGATGACGAGCCCGCCATGCTTCCCTGCGCCCGGCCCGAGATCGATCAGGTGATCGGCCGCCTGCATTGTCTCCTCATCGTGCTCGACGACGATGACGGTGTTGCCGAGGTCGCGCAGCTGGCGAAGTGTGTTCAGGAGACGCGCGTTGTCGCGCTGGTGCAGGCCGATCGACGGCTCGTCGAGGATGTAGAGCACTCCGACGAGGCGCGAGCCAATCTGTGTGGCGAGACGGATCCGCTGCGCCTCGCCGCCCGAGAGGGACTCGGCGGAGCGGCCCAGCGTCAGGTACTCGAGTCCGACATCGTTGAGGAAGCGAAGGCGCTCGCGAACTTCCTTGAGAATCGGCGCCGCGATCTCGGGGTCGAGGCCGGGCTTGCCGTTGCCGCGCACCGGAACGTTCTCGAAAAAAGTGAGCGCATCCGTGATCGACAGTTGAACCAGATCGCCGACGTTTTTTCCGGCGAGCGTTACAGCCAGGGATTCGGGCTTGAGCCTGCGTCCGCCGCAAGTCGTGCACGCGCTCGCCTGCATGAACTCCTCGAGCTCGAGGCGGATCGAATCGGACCCGGTCTCATCGTACCGGCGCTGGATATTCGAGATGATCCCTTCCCAATGCGTCCCGGAGCTGTCGGCCTTCTTTCCGCTTTTCCCTCCTGTACCATAGAGGAGCTTTTCCCGCACTTCGGGATTCAGCTGTCCCCACGGCTTGTTGAGATCGAATCCGAACTGTTTGGCGAGTCCGGGCAGAATCACCTTCTTGAGATATCCGTCGGGCTCACCCCAGGGGAGGATGACGCCCTCGAGGATGCTGATGCTCGGGTCGCCCAGTATGAGCTGTTCGCTCACTTCGCGGCGGGAGCCGAGCCCACCGCAGGCGGGACAGGCGCCGAACGGCGAGTTGAATGAGAAATGGCGCGGCTCGAGCTCGGGGAGGGAGATGCCGCACTCCGGGCAGCCGTACTTCTCCGAGAAGAGGTGCGGACTCTTTTCGTCAGCGCGCTGAACTTCGACGAGCCCTTCGGAGAGCTTGAGCGCGGTCTCTACGGAATCGTTGAGGCGGCCGCGGTCTTCGGCGCGCACAACCAGACGGTCGACAACTACTGAGATGTTGTGATTCATCCGCCTATTGAGCTTCGGCGGATTTGCTACTTCGACCAGGTCGCCGTCGACGATCGCGCGGACGAAGCCCTGCTTGCGGGCGGCGTCAAACAGCTCGCGGAACTCCCCTTTGCGGCCGCGCACGAGCGGTGCGAGGATCTCGAGTTTGGTGCCTTCCGGCCAGGTGAGGATCGAGTCGGCGATCTGTCCGGCGCTCTGGCGCTCGACCGGGCGTCCGCAGTTCGGGCAGTGCGGGGTTCCGGCGCGCGCGTACAGAAGGCGCAGGTAATCATAGATCTCGGTGACCGTGCCAACGGTGGACCGCGGATTGTGTCCGGCGGACTTCTGCTCGATCGAAATCGCGGGGGATAGGCCTTCGATGGAGTCGACGTCCGGCTTTTCCATCAGCCCGAGGAATTGGCGCGCGTAGGCCGACAGCGACTCTACGTACCGGCGCTGCCCTTCGGCATAAATTGTATCGAAGGCGAGCGACGATTTGCCGGACCCTGACAGTCCGGTAATGACGGTCAGGCGGTCGCGCGGGATCGTGACATCGATGTTTCTGAGGTTGTGCTCGCGAGCGCCGCGGACGATCAGGGCTTCTTCAGGCATAGCCTTGTAAAATCGCGGGTTACACACCCAGACTCAAGCGGGGCCTATCTGCCGCGGAGAAGGGTCGTCAGCGGGCATTTGTAACGGCTCAGGCGTCCAACTTGCATTTGGAGGGCCTCATGCCCGTGCTAAGAGAGATGATCGACGTCATTACGATGAAGTCGGACCGTCCCGTCCGACGTCTGGTGGCGTATTACGCGATCGTGGCCATCGTCGTAGCCATATTCGCGTACTTCTTCCCCGGCGAGATCGCGCGGATCGCCGCCAAGGGCCTTGGGGATGTCCCAGAGGGTCCGACCGTATTGACCGACGCGCTCGCCTCGTCGCCCACCGCATCGGTGAGCTTCGGCCCGGGGACGCTCCTCGATGTCGCCCTGACGACGGTGCTGATTCTCATCGGCGCTCTGGTCCTGATTCTCCCCGTGACGTGGGTCTATATGTCCGCCCGGCCCTCAGGGGGACAACACAATCAAAACGTTGTCCAGACGCTGATCATCCTACCTCTGGTTGTCGCGGGAATCGTGTTCATCGTCCAGAACAGCCTGGCGTTGGCGTTCAGCCTTGCCGGAGTGGTCGGCGCGGTGCGATTCCGGACGACGCTCCGCGACTCTCGCGACCTGGTTTACATCTTTCTGAGCATCGTGGTGGGGTTCGCGGCAGGAGTCCAGTCGCTCGCCGTAGGCGCAGTCATCTCGGTCGTCTTCAACTTCGTGCTGATCATCACGTGGCACTACGACTACGGCCGGAACATGCTGATGCCGACCGCGGCGGCGCAGTGGTCACGCCCGCTGCAAGCTCTCGCGAGTCCGACGGGAGACCATCAGATCCCCGATCGCGACCTCGTCCTCTCGCTGACGCCGGAAAACGCGGCGGCGCTCGCGGATCGGTTCAAGCGGGTCCAGAAAGCGGTTGGATCAAAAAATAAGAAAGCGCGCTTCGACTCGATCCTGACCGTCACGACCGACGCCGTGCCGGAAGCGCAGGGACGGATCGAAGAGGTTCTCGAGCGAATGACCAAGCGCTGGTCCCTCGACGAGATCGTGACCAATGTTGGAAAGCCGAGTGAGATCTACTACCTCATGCGAACCAAGAAATCGATCCCGCGGGATGTTCTCCTGACTGCCATCCACGAGAACGCGGGTGGCTTTATCGCCTCGGTCGATCTCGAAACGAGCGCGCCGGTCGAGAAGAAAAAAGAAAAGAATGATGGCGTGACCGCATGACCGGCAGGCACGGACTCGTACTGCTGCTTTGTGCAATGCCGTGCGTAGCCGCGTGTCGCGATACTCCAAAGGCAAGGGCGGCTGAGCTGCAGAAAATAGCGGCAGCTCGGAAGCAGGAGCTCGCGCTCCGGATGGCCGCGACGGACGCCAATTCTGACAAGGCCATGCCACTCGCGATGTGGATCATGCCCGCACAACTGCGGGAGATTTCAGGCCTCGCCCTCACCTCTCGCGGCACCGTGCTCACGCACGATGACAATTCCGGACGAGTCTCCGAGATCGACCCCAAGACTGGAATCCTCCTTAAGGCTTTTTCGCTCGTCGGAAATCAGAAGGAAGATTTCGAAGCGATTGCGATCGCCGGCAACGACATCTACCTGATGGCAAGCGATGGCAAACTGTTCAGATTCAGGGAGGGCGCGGACGGGCAACAGGTTCAGTTCCTGCTGTTCGATACCGGCCTGCGCAGGCAATGTGAGTTCGAGGGTCTCGCCTACGAAACCGACAGCACGCGTCTGCTGATGGCGTGCAAGAGACTTCTCGACAAGCAGGCGCCGAAAGACGTCGTGATATACCGGATGCCGCTGCCGCTCAATCGCGCGACGTTCACGGTCCTGCGGGTGCCGCTCCAGCAAGTCGTCGGATCCAACAAGTGGAAAAACTTCAGGCCTTCCGACATCACTATCGATCCGTTCACGCGGAACTACGTGATCATCGCATCCCACGAAAAAGGGCTTCTCGTCCTGACGCCCGATGGTGATGTCGTACGTTCCGAGCCGCTGCCGGGGGACCATCAACAGGCGGAAGGAGTGGCAATCACCAAGGACAGCATCCTGATGATAAGCGACGAAGCAAACGTGAAACCCGCCGCGATCACGCTGTACAAATGGCGGCCACAATAAACCGAGCTCGTCGTGAATAGACGCAATTCCATTACATCGCTGAGTGTTCTGACACTGGCAGCTGCGCTCGCCGCGAGCGTTGTCTCGCGTGCCGGCGCGCAAAATCCGACGGCACGGAATGTCGGGAGAGACAGCGTGGTCGTGGTGCCCGGCGAGATCTACAAGGCCGGCAGCTTTCACCGTTTCCTTCTCGGCGACAATTACCGCGATCTATGGACGACCCCGATAAAGGTTCCTGTTCTCGACCTGCAAAAGTTTCACGGCGGACTGAAGCCCACCAAGAAAGGAGGCGGCGCGCAGACCAGGTCGCTGCGGTTCGAAGCGGCGGATGGCTCGGAATGGGCATTCCGCTCGGTGCGTAAGGGATTCAGCATCCTTCCCGAACAGTACAGGGGCACGATCATCTGGTACATCGTCCGCGACGAGGGAAGCGCTTCGAATCCCCTGGGCGCAATTGTAGCGGCGCCGATTCAAACCGTGGCGGGCGTTCTCCATCCGACGCCGACAGTCGCGATGATGCCGGACGATCCCGTGCTCGGTGAATTCAGAGAGGAGTTCGCCGGCATGTTGGGCGAGCTGGAGGAGCACCCCGCAGCTAAAGATAAAGGGGCGGCTTTCGCCGGCGCAGACAAGATCATCGACAGCGATACGCTGCTCGGCAGAATCAACACCGATCCAACGACGCGGGTCGATGCGAGGGCGCTGCTCACAGCGCGTGAATTCGACATGCTCATCGGTGACAACGACCGGCATCCGGACCAATGGAAATGGGCGCGGTTTGGGAAAAAAGACGACGCACCCTGGGAACCCATAGCGGTCGATCGCGACAAGGCGTTCGTCTCGTATGGGGGTCTCGTGATGAGCATCGCGCGAGTCATCCAGCCGAGTCTCGTCACCTTTGACAAGGATTATCCGAATCCCACGCATCTGTTCGCCAACGCCGGCGAGTTCGACCGCCGAATGCTCGCTAGTCTCGACAAGCCGGTCTGGGATTCGGTGGCGACGAGCTTGATGGAGCGAATCACCGATCCGGTGATCGACAACGCCATGGGAGCGCTGCCGCCGGAATATGCGAGCATGTCGCGCGACGTTGCCGACAAGCTCAAGGCACGACGAAATGGCCTCCGCAACGTAGCCGATCGTTATTACCACGAGCTATGGCGAGTCGCCGACATTCACGGCACTGATGCCGACGATCAGGCGACGATAGTGCGCTCCGGCGAGGGAATCGTTGATGTAAGTATTCAGTCCGGGAACAGCGCTCCCTACATCGAGCGGCGGTTCGACCTGGGCGAAACGAAAGAGATCCGCATCTATCTGCACGGCGGCAACGACAAAGCGACTGTCGAAGGGAATGTGCGAAGGAGTATTCCGGTGCGAATAATCGGCGGCAACGGCACCAACACCTTCGTCGATCTCTCGACGGTGGGAGGCAAGAGGAATACGACGCGGTTCTATGATGCCGGGACAGTGCAGGACGTGAAATACGCCAAGGACACCATCGACGAGAAGATCAACGTCGACAACGCGCTTAACCACTCCTTCAATCGCCGGCCGTGGGTTCGCGCTTACGGCAAGCTGATACCTCCCTTGACGGACAACGGCACGACGGTCCGTCCAGTAGTGGGGATCCACTCGCAGCGCGGTCTCGGTATTTATCCGGCGATCGGCCTGGCGCGCTATTCATATGGATTCCGCACTGTTCCGTACTCCAGTTTGGCGGAGGCGGATGTCTCGTATTCGGCGGCGAGCAATCGCTTTCGGATCCGCAGCAACCTCGATAAGCGATTCGAAGGATCAGACGTGCACATTCCGGTGACAGCCCACATGTCACAGTTCGAGATCGTGAACTTCAAGGGCTTCGGCAACGACCTGCCGGATTTGCGGGGACGCCTCTACGACGTCCGTCAGCGGCAGTGGCAATTCAATCCGGGCATCGGCAAGTCCTTCAGCCCGGTGAGCGATTTCTCGCTCGGCCCCATCGTTACCTACACGACGACCGACAGCCTGGCCAATCGTTTCATCGCCCAGCAACACCCATACGGCTTCGCGAAATTCGGACAGGCGGGTCTACGGCTAAAGGTGCACCTCGATAGCCGCTACGTCGCGGACACTCTGAAGCCGCGTTTTGTTTTCGATGTGGCGGGCGCGGGATATCCTGCAATCTGGGACGTCGTGAACCACTATGAATCGGTCGACGGCTGGGCAGCTGCCTTTTTCACGCTGCCCGTTTCCAAGAAGCCTGTGCTCGCCTTTCGCGGAGGCGGGAAGAAGCTGTGGGGAAGCTTTCCATACTTTGACGCTGCGTTTCTCGGCGGATCGGAGTCGTTCAGGACAGAAGAGCGTTGGCGATTCGCCGGCGACGCCTCGGTGTACGGAACCGCCGAGCTCCGGGTGCCGATAGCCAAGTTTCCGTTCATCCTTCCGCTCGATGTCGGAGCGCTCGCCTTCACTGATGTGGGGCGGGTTTATTTGAACGGCAACTCACCCGGTGGCTGGCACTCGGCAACGGGGGCAGGGTTGTGGTTTGGGTATCTCAACCCGGGCCTCAACTTCAACATTCTGTACACGAATCACAGCCCGGGTCATATCAAGACCACTATCGGATTTGCATTCTGATGTGAGGACGGCCTGATCGGATCGCACGAGCTCTTGCGATCCAGCACGCGCCAGCGATCGAGCGATCATCGAAGGCGAACCGATCGTTTCGCGCGGGGAGCTGCTCGGATGCTGTGGTCGGTTGCATTGCCGGGATTCGTGCTTTGCTGCTCGCAAGACAAAAACCCGACCCCGACGCCGCCGGGTGCGCCTCCAAAAGAGCTCGTACTGGCTGGA
>DASWGL010000347.1:0-7290 GCA_036393735.1 Gemmatimonadaceae bacterium
CTTTTCTGAGACGCGCGATCGTCTCGGGATCCGCCCGCTCGCCGACCATCTCCTGCACCGGATCGCCGGGAGCGACATAGAGCAGGAGAAAAACCACCACCAGGACTCCGAACAGTGTTGGAATCGAAAGCAGCAGTCTCCGGACGATGAAAGACAGCACTTCTCTATTTGCTGATTGTCACATCGGTCCAGCGCTGGCCATTGAAGACAGCGGGAACGGTGAAGCCCTTGATCCATGGCTGCACCGCGTAGACATCCTTGTAGAAGAAGAGATAGATCATCGGCGCGTCTTTGAACTGCAGCTGATCGGCTTGAGCGTAGAGTAAATTGCGCTTCGCCTCATCCTGCTCGCGGTGGGCCTGATCGACCAACGTGTCGAAGTGCGGGTTGGAGTAGTACGAGACATTGCCGCCGGCACCCTTGTTCTTGCTATGAAGAAGCGGATAGAGAAAGTTTTCCGCGTCCGGATAGTCCGCCCACCACTCCTTGACGTAGAGATCGGACGCTCCCTTGCGAGCAGCCTCGCGAACCGACGACGCGTCCCGCTGGACGATCTTTGCTCTGATGCCCGCCTCGGCAAGATTCGCCTGGATAGCCTGCGAGAGGCGGGGTGATTGATCGGTCGTCGCGGCCCAGAACTCAACGTCGATGCCGTTCGGATGTCCCGCCGCGGCGAGGAGTTGCTTCGCCTTGGCGACGTCGTGCGGATATGGCCTGCGGCTTGGATCGTAGCCGCCGAGTATGGGTGGAACCACACCGTTCGCAACAGTTCCACGATCAGCCATGACGGCGCTCAGTATGGTGCTCACATCCGTCGCGTAGTTGAGCGCCTGCCGCACGCGAACATCGGCGAGTGGGCCTCGCGTAACATTGATCGCGACGTACCAGAATCGCAGCGCCGGCGCGGAATTCAGAAGCTTTTTCTTCTCGGGATCGGCCGCCCAGGATTTGCCCGCTTCGTCGGGCACAGAAAGGACGTCGACATTGCCCGCTTCGAATTCAGCGGTGGCGGTGCTCATCTCGGGAATGATGCGCGCCATCAGTGAATCGGTCTTTGGCGGACCATCGAAGTAATCGGGATTTTTCGCGAATCGGAGAAAATCGTCGTGTCTCCATTCGACAAATTTCCACGGTCCGGTTCCAACTGGCTTCTGTCCGAAGTCGGCGGGCGGATTGTCCGGCACGATCGAACTCACGGGCATCGCCAGCATCTTCGGGAAAATCGCCAGTGGCTCCTTCAGCGTGATTACGACGGTGGTGTCGTTCGGAGCGGCGAGACCGCTGATGCTCGTCGCCTTGCTCGCGGCGAAATCCTCGGCGCCCTTGATTGGATAAAGGGGCCAGCCACGTCCGCCCTTTGTCTTTGGATCAAGCACTCGCTGGAACGTCGCGGCGACATTCTTCGCCGAGAACGGTCGTCCATCGTGGAACTTCACGCCGCTGCGAAGATGGAAGGTGTAGGTGATTCCGTCGGGGCTCACGTCCCACGATTTCGCGAGGCCGGGAACCACTTTCGCGTCGGGAGTGAAGCGCGTCAGTCCATCGAAGATGTAGGAGACGGCGCGTCCGGTCGGGACATCCGTCGAGAGTGCGGGATCCATCGATCTCGGGTCGTACGTGTCGCGCGAGTCGATGATCGTTTTGCGGGAAGGAGCAGATTCACCACCACCGCCACAACTGAGAATCGCGGGTAATACGAGGAGGAAAAGTCGCCGCATGAGTGTGCTCTGACGGTTGACATGAAGGGGCGAAATACGAGAACTTTCGCGCACCCCGAATAGGCCTCATCGTGAGCGCAGAATACTATTATCGTCGCCGACTTGGCGCCAAGGATCTACTGCCAGCCATTGGTGTCGGCGTCGCTGCCGGTTTGGCCGGGTTCTACATTGTGCAACTCTTAATCCAGCGCACACCACTCGTCCCGCAGGGTGAGCTACCTCCGTCGCCCGCGACACCTCTGAAGCGAATACTGGGTGACCGGACCGAGCCTGAGACAGAGACGCACTACGCTCGCGAGCTGCCGCCGGGGCAGCCACCAGGCGCACGCGCGTTGCAAGGGTGAGATTCACCCGGATACGACTCGGGATTTACACCGCACTAGCGTTCCTGGCAGCGTATCCCGGCGTCAACAACGCCCGCGCCCAGGACATCGAGTGTCAGCGCGGCGACCTCGAAGTATTTCGGCTGGTGTTCGAGGGAAACCACGCCTTTTCGGACGCGGACCTTGCCAGGACGATCGTCACCGCTCCATCGGCCTGGGCGCGTCGTTACCTCTACCTGCCTTTCACGGTCAAACATTGTCTGGACCGAGCTGAGCTGCCGAACGATCGGGCCCGGTTGATAATCTTTTATCGCCGCCGGGGGTATCCAAGGGCGACCGTCGATACCGCGGTAAAGGAGCTGGCTCCAGGGGCGGTCGAGGTCAAATTCACCATCAACGAAGGGCCGCCAATGATACTGCGATCCTTCGTGGTGCGCGGATTGGATTCAGTCCCGGAGAGAGGGGGGATCGTCCGCGGTCTCCCCGTACGCGAAGGCAGAAGATTCGATCGCTTCGTTATTGACGCCGCAGCCGACACCGTTCGCCAGCGCCTGCACAACAATGGATATCCCAGGGCCGACGCCGTCAACCGATTCACTGTAAACGACAGCACGTTGAGCGCGTGGGACACTCTTTACGTTACACCCGGCCCCAGAGCGAAGCTTGGAGCAATCAAGATCACCGTGATACCTCTCGCTGGAAAGAAACAGGAGATACCGACCAAAATCGTGCGCCGAATCATGGGGCTCGACTCCGGTGAGCTTTTCCGCGAGGACGAGATCATCGACGCTCAGCGCGCGCTGTATCAGACAGAGGCTTACCAGCATGTCTCGATAACGCCCGACTCGAACCCGGATACTCTGATCACTCTCAACACGACTCTGGCCGAGGCTCAAATGCATGCGGCCAGGGTGGGCGCGGGATATGGAACACTCGATTGCTTTCGAGTAACTGGTGAGTTCACCGATTACAATTTTTTGAACGGGGCACGGCGATTCGACGTCAGTACACGCGTCTCGAAGATCGGCATCGGGAGGCCGCTCGATGGCGCGCCGGGTTTTTGCCCTGCTGCAAAAAACGACATTTTCAGCAACCGCCTGAATTACTACGCCGGTGCCACTCTCAGGCAGCCAGTATTCCTCGGCCTTAGAACGTTTCCGACAATCACGGTATATACCCAGCGCGTGTCGGAGTACAACGCGTATCTGAGGACGACGACGGTCGGAGGTGTCGCGTCGGTGATCTGGCGCGGACTCACGAGGACGCCGGTCAATCTCGCGTACTCGGTCGATCTCGGCCGAACCGAAGCGCAGCCAGCCCTCTTCTGCGCGGTGTTCAATCTGTGCGAGGCGGCTGAGCGCGACAGGATTCAGCGCACGCAACAGCTCGCGGTGCTGAGCCTCGCCGTGACGCGTGACAACTCGAACAACCTGCTCTCGCCAACGCGGGGGTCGATCGTTCGGCTTGAAGCGCGGAATTCATCGCCCGTGATTCTTTCCAACAGGGACCTTCAGTTCAACAAGCTCGTTGGAGATGGATCCCGGTACATCAACGCCGGCGGCGGCAACGTTCTCGCGCTCCGCATCCGCGGCGGGAGCGTGTTCGGCCGCAACGTGGCCTCGGCCGCGGCCTTCATTCCTCCGCAGGAGCGGTTGTACGCCGGCGGTCCGACTACCGTGCGCGGCTTCTCGCAGAACGAGCTCGGCTCGCTCATCTACATCGCGCAGGCCGGGGATCTGGTAAAATTCTCCTCAACCGATCCGAACACTGGACTGCCGGATACCGTGGTACTCGCACCCAGAACGGACACCACGACCTTCAAACGAATCGTGCCGGTGGGCGGAAACTCGCTCCTGGTGGGGAACGTCGAGCTGCGATTGCGGAGCCCGGTCCTTCCGGAGCTTCTCCAGTTCACTCTTTTCACCGATGCCGGCGAGGTTTGGAACAGGGGGACGCCGCAGGTCAGCAGGGTGAAACTCAAGGTGACGCCTGGAGTCCAGGTAACCGCGTTCTCTCCAGTAGGTCCGGTGCGGGTTGCGATCGGGTACAACGCGTACCAGCGGCCGAAGGGACCTCTCTACTACGAGGGCACAGAATTCGGTGGAGCGCCGCTCTTGTGCGTGAGTCCGAACAACGATCTGCCGACCCACTTCGGCCAGCCCGATCCGACGGGGCTCGTTACCGTCACGCAGGAAGTCCCCACCAATGGGTGTCCGGCGACGTACCAACCCCCGACGCTCAGCGGGCTCCGAAGCAGGCTTACTTTCAGCTTTGCTATCGGACAGGCGTTCTAGCTTCCCATGACCAGCCGTCTCCGCATCGTGATCGGGAGCGCCATCATCCTGGTGGGACTCCTTGTGATCGTCATCCTCAGCGTCGTCGGCGTCACGCACACCGGCTTCGGCCAGACGCGCGTGCGCAACTTGGTTTTGACAATGCTGGAGGGGAACGTCAAGGGCAAAGTATACGTCGGCCACATGAGCGGCGGATTCTTTACCGGCGTGACGATCGACTCTGTCGAGATAAAAGACGACGAGGACTCCGTCTTCTTTGCCTCGGGGCCAATTACGGTGGAGTATGATCCGCGGGATCTTTTCGACCGCCGAATTCTTCTCAGCCATCTCGAGGCGGACCATCCAGTCGTGCACTTGCGGCAGCACGCGAATGGGGACTGGAACTGGCGGCGAATCTTTCCGGCGAGCGTCCAGAAGCAGAAGAGAAACCAGCGCGGGTTCGGCGAGTACATCGTCGTCGATTCGTCGGTGGTCCGCAACGCCAGCTTCACACTGACGCTGCCGTGGCGTCCATCCGACACGCTGCGCGGAGCGAAGCGCGACAGCGCTCTCAGATTCGAGCTGACGCGCACCGATCACGAAATCCGGCGCACGCGCGAAGGATTCGCGCGAAGCTGGAGATGGAGCCAGGCGGAGGCGAATCTCGGCTTCGCACGCATCGCGGACCCCGACACCGTTGGCCGGCTGGTGAGAATCAGAAAGTTGAGCTTCGCCGAGACTGATCCTCCGTTCAAGTTTCGAAACATCTCCGGCACGATCCTCAACCTCGGCGATTCGGTGTTCGTCGACAGCGACCACTTCGACCTGCCCGGCTCGACGGGAAAGGCACACGGCAGCGTCGTGTGGGGAAGCGATCTTCCGATTCGCTACTACCTGCACGTTGTCGGAGATTCGGTGTCGCTGGCCGACGTCGCATGGGTCTATCCAACGTTGCCGAGTACGGGCGGCGGCAAGATGGAGCTCGACATCAGAAGCGAGCGCAACCCACGCTTCCTCGACTACGTCCTGACGAAGATGGATGTGCGCACGACCCGCTCGCGGCTGCTGGGACAAATGACGTTCGGGACGGGAGCAGATGTACTGGCGGTCAAGAACGTCGAGCTCCAGGCGGCTCCGGTCGATTTCGATCTGCTCCGCACGCTGAACGGAAAGAAGTTTCCTTACGACTGGCAGGGGAAGATCACCGGCAACGTGAGGGCCTCGGGTGGTCCGCTCAATCATTTCAAGATCGAGCAGTCGGCGCTCATCTTTGAGGACGCGCACGTGCCCGGCGCGATTACCGAAGCGCGCGGCGAGGGAGAGCTGGACATCCTCTTTCCCGCCTTCACGGCGTTCCACGGTTTCAACGTCGACGTTGCGACGCTCGACCTGCGCACGCTCCAGTACCTGAATCCGTTCTTCCCGAGAATAAAGGGAACGGTGTCGGGCACAGCGACGCTCGATTCTTCATGGCTCGACGTGCGCTTCAGGAGCGCGGATCTCTTCCACCACGATGGCAACCAGCCTGTCTCGCACGTCACGGGCAACGGCCGGGTCACCTGGGGCGACAAGTATCTCACCTACGATCTCACGCTCCAGGCGCAGCCGCTGTCGTTCACCGCGCTCTCGCACTCGTACCCGCTCCTTCCGCTGCGTGGAAGCTACGCGGGTCCAGTGCAGGTGAAGGGAATGTCTCCCAATCTCCTGGTAACTACGACGCTGACGGGACCGGCGGGAATTTTCGCATACAATGGAATTGTTGATGCGGATCCCCCCGAGTATGGCGCGCGAGGCCGCGCGACATCGACCGGGCTGGATCTCCGAACATTGCTCGAGAACAACGCGCTGCCGCACTCGCAGCTCGCCGGGCAGTATGATCTCGACCTGCGCGGCGAGAATCTGGCGACCCTGACCGGAAAGGCGGTGGCCTCGATCGAGAAATCGACGCTGGCCGGATTCCGTGTCGATCCTTCCGTCGCGCGGTTGCACTTCGCCGCCGGCGTGGGGACGGTGGATACGCTCGCGCTCAACGCCGCGGGCCTCAAGGCGCGGGCGTCGGGCACTTTCGGTCTCACCGGTGCTCACACCGGGTCGCTCAAATTCTCGGCGCTGATGGATTCACTGTCACGGCTTCGCGCGCTCGTACCGTCGCTCGCGAGCACGGCGCAGCTCGACTCCCTGCACGGTGGCGCCGAGCTGACCGGCGAGCTGACGGGAAGCGCGGAGCATCTATCGCTCAATGGAATCGTGCATGCGACCGACGTGCGGCTTGGCACCAGAAGCGTCGAGAGCGTGCGGGGAACCGTTCTTCTCGCTGACATCACCAAACAGCCGAGCGGATCGTTCATATTCGGCGCCGACACTGTCGCGCTCGGACCGGTTGGCTTCAACAGCATGAGAGCTTCGGTCGCGCTCGCTTCCCCCACGTCCGGACACTTCAGCGCATCGCTGTTGAGTCAGAGCGGCGTGCAGACTGATCTTGCCGGCAACCTCACGCGGAGCAAGGACACGACGGTGGTGAGGCTCGACAGCGCGGCGGTGCTGGTCGATGCCGACAATCGCTACCGCCTTCAATCACCGAGCCGCGTTGTTTTCTCCAAGGGATTCCTCGCGCTCGATTCGCTCATTCTTCAGCACAGCAGCAAGGCGAAGCTGGTAGTAGAAAACGTGCAAATGAAAGGCGATTCCGTCAGGGGGCACATCCGCACCGACAGCGTCGACCTGCGACTCTTCCGAGCGTTCGTGCCCGGACTGGTGGATGCCCGTGGAGCAATCGTGGCGGATGTCAACATCCGTGGCGACGTCAAGCAGCCGAGGATGTTCGGACAGATCTCTCTCGCCGATGGCACGGCGGCGTTCTCCAACCTGGGGACGCGCTTCATTCACATTCGAGCGGACATCGCGCTGTCGGGTGACACCGTTCACGTGAAGCAGCTCGCCGCGGAGACGATTAAGGATCGACACGGCTCGTTGAAC
>DASWGL010000348.1:0-3368 GCA_036393735.1 Gemmatimonadaceae bacterium
CGAGCCCGGACGCGAGGATGTCGAGACGATCGCAACGGGAGCGCGCGCCGCCGCAGCCGGAGGATTCACCGCGGTCTGCGCGATGCCGAACACCGATCCCGTCACCGACAATCAGGCCGCGGTGGGCTTCATCGTTCGCCAGGCGCAACGAGCCCAGTCGGCGCGCGTCTATCCGATCGGTGCGATCTCCGTGGGCCAGGAGGGGAAGGCGCTCGCCGAATTTGGAGAGATGGTTGGCGCGGGTGCCGTCGCCGTTAGCGACGACGGCAAGCCGGTCGCAAGCGCGCAGCTGATGCGAACGGCACTAGAGTACGCGCGGACTTTCAAGATTCCAGTGATCGACCACTGCGAGGAGCCCACGCTGTCTGCCGGCGGGTCGATGAACGAAGGCATCGTAAGCGCGCAGCTCGGACTCAAGGGAATTCCCGCGGAAGCGGAAGAGATCATGGTCATCCGCGACATCCTGCTCGCGCGATTGACAGGCGGGCACGTTCACCTGGCGCACATGAGCACGAAGGGATCCGTCGAGCTGATTCGCTGGGGCAAGGAACGCGGAATCAGAGTCACCGCGGAGGTCTGTCCCCACCATCTCTCGTTGACAGAGGAAAGCGTTCGCGGCTACAACACGAACGCGAAGATGAATCCGCCACTTCGGACAGCGAAGGATGTCGAAGCCCTGCGCGAGGGGGTGAAGGATGGAACCATCGATCTCATCGCTACGGATCATGCGCCCCACCACTATGACGAAAAGGAGAGAGAGTTCGCCGACGCGCCGAACGGAATCGTCGGACTGGAAACCGCGCTGGCTGTAATAGTGACGAATCTCGTCGAAACGGGCCATCTCACCTTCTCCGATCTCGTCGATCGGATGGCCTGCACTCCCGCGCGCCTTTTCAACCTTCCCGGCGGATCCCTCAAGCGCGGGGCGGCCGCGGACGTCACGGTGTTCGATCCGAAGACGCATTGGAAGGTTGACGCCTCACAATTCGTCTCGAAGGGACGGAACAGTCCCTACGACGGAATGCCCCTGGTTGGGCGCGCCACTTGTACTATTGTGGCGGGGTCGGTCGTCTTTCGATCGGGGATTCCCGCCCGCGGTCGGGAGAAGGTGAATCGAACAAGGGGATGAAGTACGATGGCTGAGAAGGAGCCGGTCTCGCTGGACGCGCTCAATGGGCTCCTGAAGGAGCGCCAGAGATACGAGGAGTGGCTGGCTGCGCTGGAAGAGAAGCGCGCGAGCACTCCTGATTCCGTATATCAGCGTGTTCAGTCGGACTACCAGACGCGGCTGCGTGAAGTCTCGAGCAAGCTCGCCGAACGTGCCGGCGAGCTGCGCGAGAACATCGACGCGTTGACCGTAAGGCTCGAAGAGATCTCCCGCCAGGAGCGCCAGCAACGCGAGGCACGGCAGGAAGCCGAATTACGCGCCGCGGTCGGAGAGTACACCGACAAGCAGTGGAAGGAAATCGGCGGGGCCTGGGACAAAGAGCTCGCGCGTCTCGTGAAGGAGAAGGGTGCGGTCGACGCTCAGCTGAACGAGCTGAGTCGGATATTCGCTCTGAGCGTGAAGGAAAAGCAGGCCGAAGCGATTGCAGCCGGCAGAGCGATATCAGGAGACGGCTCGCGCCCGCCAATATCTCCAGTCGTGCCGCGTCCGGCGATTCCCGAGCCACCAACGCTGAATCCGCCGGCTCGTGTCGAACAGCAGGTCGCGACGCGGTCGCAGCAGCCGTCTCAAAACCCTCCCGGCGGCCGTTCGCCATTCGACGAATTTCCGGTCCTTCGGCCCGGCGGCGGATCCGGCACACCTCCGTCTACGGCGGTCGCAACTCCACCTTCGGTTCCGAAGACAGGTGGCACCCAAGACCCCCGATCGGAGCAGCACAAGACGCTCAAGTGTCCCGAGTGCGGGGCCGCGAACTATCCTACCGAGTGGTATTGCGAGAGGTGCGGCGGCGAGCTGGCCACCATGTAATAAAAAAAGGGCGCCTCGAGGCGCCCTTTCTATTTCCTATGAGTTTTACTTTCCGGCTTTCGCCATTCTGCTCTTGTGGCGAGCTGCCGCGTTTCTGTGAATCAACCCTTTCCGCGATGCCCGGTCGAGCAGCTTCACCGCGGCCAGTCTCTCCTCGGCGGTTCCGGCAGACGCCCTCTTGAGGGCGGTGCGGAGCGCGGATTTCTGGGCGCGGTTGCGGATGGCAGCGGCGCGTGATTTCCGCATGTTCTTTTTCGCTGAAGCAAGATTTGGCACGAACTGATCTCCGAGGTCTTTGGGGCTGTGGTGTAGCCGTGGAATCTGCCCTTGAGAGAGGCTCACGTCAACCCGCACGGGCACTCTTGTGTCAACGGTCATTAGAAATGTCACCCATGTTAAGCCAATAGAAATGTCACCCTTGGGTTAGGGGTCCTTTCCCTTGTTTTCATGTCACTCCGGCGGGGATTAGACCCGCCTTTCGCTGCTCGAAGTCCTCTTTGCGTTGTAGATAGTCGTTGCCACGCCATGGATGATTCGCTGCGGGATGCCTGGCCCTGTGAGCTGCGATCGCCTTCTCCGAGAGACCCACTCGCTTCGCTTGAGGCGGAGGTTTTTTGTAGTCCCTCCAGGTGAGCTCGTGCTCGGCACCCAGGCGAGTTCTGTGCAGGATGCGCAGTGAGCCATCCTCGCTCGCGCGTACTATCACCTTGGCTTTCACGGGCATGTCGTGACGCAGGTCGATCTGGATTTCCCGGTTCTCGTAGTGGATCACTCCATCGTTGCTTAGCTGTCGCTCTTCTTCGCAGCACCAGAGATCCGCTGCCTTGAGGCGCGGTCGATTCATCGGCAGGTGATAATCCCCGCTGCTCGCTGGAGCGTGAGCAAATCTGGCGTTGTGAGCAGGGAGGTAGTGCTCGGTGAGATAGCGATTCATCTCTTCATAGGTCGCTATGCCCTTCAGTCGGAGCTTCTTGATCAGCCGGTCCTGGTTGGTCCCGTGCGTTCGCTCCACTCTGCCCTTTGCCTGCGGCGATGAAGCGGCAATGATCCTTATTCCCAGCTTGTCGCACATGAGACCGAACTGAGTGAGGGGTCGCTTCTCACGATCTCTCGAGTGATAAAGATTCTTCCAGTCGGTGTAGAGCGCTCTCGGTACTCCGTAGAGCTCGATCCACCCCCGAAGAAGATGAGCCGCTGCCCAGAGCGTCTCTTCTTTCGAGATCTGAGCGAACACTCTCCCCGTGGCGTCATCGGTCATCGTCATCAGGCAGCCCACCGGACCACGGCTCTCGAGCCAGTCGTGGAAACTGCCATCGAGCTGCACCAACTCTCCGAAGTGCTCTCTACGATCTCTTCGCTTAAACCTCGGGCGCCACTTTCTTCGCCTGGTCCA
>DASWGL010000349.1:0-1971 GCA_036393735.1 Gemmatimonadaceae bacterium
CAGGGTCGTTTCGCTCGCTATCGCGGCCTGCGCAAGAACCTCCTCGATTCCCGGCGCCACGCCGCCATTCTCAACCTCGAAGTGCTCCACGCTCGCCGAGCCGCGTGACTACGCTGGATTCAAACCGTTCGGTGCTCTAGCTCAAGCGCGTGCAGCTTGTCAGAAGCGTAAAGACAGGCCTCGGATGTCAACATCAGCGCGACGATGTGCGAAAGGCACCAGCGTGCCCACCGCAGCCCCTGCCACCGCTCCGACGGCTACGTCGGTGTAGAAGTGTCGCCCCGCCGCGACTCTCTCGGCTGCAACCATGGTACCCACGGCCACGGCCAAGACCCATGGCCAGACGTGCTGGTGATGCCGCACCTCGAGCGTCATGGCAGTTACGGACAGTGCAGCAAAGACAACCGACACGTGCCCAGAGTAGAAGGAACGGTACCCGCCAGGCTGGTTCAACAGGGTCGGGTCTCCAGCGTACGTCCGTGGTAGCGGCCGCTGCACCGTGTACTTCGCCGTGGTGACCAGCGCTCCGTTCACCGCCAGGGCTTCCCCATACACGGTGACGTCTTCGAGCAGAGTCGGCGAGAAGCCGAGGTCCAAGGCGTCGAGGAGTGGTGGCACGACGAGGACGATAGCGGCGGTTGCATCGCTGGCGTCGTCGAGGACCTTGTTGTGATTGCCGATGACGTGTCGATCGAGGGAGTTCACCTCGGCGGTGTTGCAGGGGCAGCGTGGATGGATGAGATCCTTCGCGAAGGCGTACGGCAGCGCAATTGCGAGCACGCCGGCGGCGATGAGCGGCACGTCGATTCCTGGCGTAACGCGGTAGATGGAACGAGGGGCTCCCTGGATGGCATCCGAGGGAGCCGCAGTCGCGAGAATCAATGCGAGTGCGATCATTGTGGCAAGCTAAGCAGCCGTGTTGTGCGGCGCACGGCCGAGGAAGCCGCTCGGTGGAGGTCGTAGAGCCAGTGCCTGGACTCCCGAAGATGAAATCGCCCGCTCACGCGGCTTTCGAGATTGGAATTTTCTTCAAGGGACTCGACGGCGCAGCGGAGATCGTCGGCGCCCTCCTGCTGTTTGTCGTCCCGCCTGGTGCGATCAGCCATGCCCTGGCAATGGTCACCCAGCACGAACTCAGCGAGGATCCGCACGACTTCATCGCATCGCACCTGCTGCGCCTGTCCGAACGATTCTCGGCCAACACACAATTCTTCGCCGCTATGTACTTGTTGGTGCACGGAGTCGTCAAAGTGCTGCTCGTATGGGCGCTCTTTCGCGCGAAGCTCTGCGCGTACCCGGCGGCGATCGTCGTCTTTGCTGCGTTCGGCGTCTACCAGATGTATCGATACTTCTTGTCGCCTTCCTTCGCGATGATCGCGTTGACCGTCCTCGATGTAGTCGTCATCGTGCTGACGTGGATGGAGTACCTCCGACTGAAGCGCGTGGAATCGCTTCGGTCTACCTGATCAGGTCCCACAATTCATTCTGAGCCCACCGCTCTACGGGAGGTGCAGCCGTCCGACGAGGCGAAGCAGCCCGGCAAGCAGGGGTTCTAAGGCGTGCCTCGCTCGAGTGACCGTGAGCGTCGCGAGAGTCCCGATGAGCGCGCCGCCAACGACATCGGTCACGTAGTGCTCACCAGCGTAGATACGGGCCAATCCGATGAGCGCCGCAAGGATGAGGGCGGGGACGCCCACGCGCTTCGAAACCAGGAACAGCGCTACGGCGATCGCGAAGGCGAACGTTGCATGGTCGCTGGGAAAAGAAGGATCATGCGATGGCGGAAGCAAGAGCGTGGCGGCCTGGACGGCGAATGGACGTGGTCGGTTCCAGACGCGAATGAGGATCTGGTTCACGAGCAATGAGCCCGCGGTCGCGATGGCCGCGAGGAGGACAAGCCGTTGGCGGCGTTCGCGCTCCGCATCTGTGGTCTCTTCGATGAAGGTGGCGAGATCGATGGGGGCGACGCGG
>DASWGL010000350.1:0-3455 GCA_036393735.1 Gemmatimonadaceae bacterium
TGGCTGTTGGCTCTTGGGAGCAGGTACCTTCCCAAGAGCCAGGAGCCAAGAGCCAGGAGCCCCTTACTAAACGCGACGACGTTTCGGCGGGCGACACCCGTTGTGAGGAATGGGGGTGACGTCCTTGATGGACTTGATGTCGAGACCACTGGCAGCGAGCGCGCGAATCGCGGACTCGCGGCCGGCGCCAGGTCCCTTGACCTTCACGTCCACACTGCGCACGCCATGCTCCTGCGCCAGCTGCGCCGCATTCTGTGCCGCCACCTGTGCGGCGAAGGGAGTGCCCTTGCGCGATCCCTTGAAACCGATGCGGCCTGCACTCGACCACGCCAGGATGTTCCCGGTCGGATCGGCGATCGCCACGATCGTGTTGTTGAACGTCGCCGCGATCGACGCGACGCCGTGCGGAACGTTTCTCCGCTCCTTCTTCTTGGTACCGGCGCGGCGCTGGCCGGCTCGTGGTGCTCGTGCAGTTGCCATTGAGTCTTTCCTATCCCTTAGAACAAAGTCCTAATCCAGATGTTGCCGGTTGCCAGTTGTCAGGTTGCCGGCAACCCAGCAACCTGACAACCCGGAAACTACTTCTTGGTTGCCTTCTTCTTACCGGCGATGGCGCCCTTGCGCGGACCCTTCCGGGTGCGTGCATTCGTATGCGTGCGCTGGCCGCGCACAGGCAGTCCGCGGCGATGACGCATCCCGCGGTAGCAATTGATCTCCATCAATCGCTTGATGTCCAGGCCGACGTCCTTGCGGAGATCGCCCTCCACCTTGCCTTCATCCGTGATCACCTGCCGGATCTTGCGCACATCATCCTCGGACAGATCCTTCACGCGGATGTCGCGATTGACCTCTGCCTTGGAGAGGATGTCGTTCGAGCGGGACCGCCCGATGCCGTAGATGTACGTCAGGCCGATTTCGACCCGTTTGTTCAGTGGAAGATCAACGCCTGCGATACGTGCCATTGTTTATCCCTGTCTCTGCTTGTGCTTCGGAATCACACAGATGATGCGGATGACGCCCTGACGACGGACGACTTTGCATTTGGTGCAGATGCGCTTTACCGATGATCGTACTTTCATAGCTCTTGGCTCTTAGCTCTGGGCTCCTGGGACCTGATGGCACGTGACTCCCAAGAGCCAAGAGCCAACAGCCAAGAGCCTCACTTGTAACGATAAATAATCCGACCCCTTGTCAGGTCATACGGCGACAATTCCACGAGGACCTTGTCACCCGGGAGAATTCGAATGAAGTGCTTGCGCATCTTTCCGGAGATGTGGGCCAGAACCTTGTGCTTGTTTTCCAGCTCCACCTGAAACATCGCGTTCGGCAATGTCTCCAGCACGGTCGCAGTCACTTCAATCGCATCTTCCTTCGACATACTCTCCTTGAAACTACTTACCCAATACCAACGGCCCGTTGTTCGTGATCGCTACGGAATGCTCGAAATGCGCGGCGAGCGTTCCGTCGATCGTTCGCGCCGTCCAGCCGTCACTGTCGGTGCGTACGTCCTGAATCATTCCGTTCGAACCTGCCCGATCGAGACGCGTTCGCAGCTTCGGCCCGATCTCACACAGCATCGGCTCGATCGCCAGGACCATCCCTTCGCGCAGCTCCAGTCCCCGCCCGCGCTTCCCGTAGTTGTAGACCTGCGGCTCCTCGTGCATCTTCCGGCCGATCCCGTGGCCGACGAAGTTGCGGATGACGTGGAAGCCGTGCGCTTCCGCAAGCTCCTGCACCGCTGCACCGATGTCGCCGAGGTGGCGGCCCGGCCGCATCTCCTCGATCGCGAGATCGAGGCATTCCTTCGTGATCTGCACGAGCTCTTCCGCCCGCGCAGAGACCTTCCCGACCGGAACCGTGATCGCGCCGTCCCCGACGAACCCATCGAGAACCGATCCGAAATCGAGCCCGATGATGTCGCCTTCCTGCAGCTTCGCCCGATTCGGGATCCCGTGGACGATCACATCGTTCACGGACGAGCAGACGACCGCGGGATACGGCGGCAGGTTCATCGGCGCGTAACCCTTGAACGGCGACTTCGCCCCTCGCTTCGCCAGCTCTTCCTCGGCGACCGCGTTGAGCTGCGCGGTGGTAGCTCCCGGCTTGACCATGCCCCGCATGATCTCCAGGATCTCCAGAACCACGCGATTGGCGCGGTCCATCACCGCGATCTCGTCGCGCGTTTTGAGGATCGGCCCCTTCATTCGATCGAGCATCAGCGTCTATACCAACGATTGTTCAATGCGTTCAAAGACCTGATCGACAGGACCAACCCCGTCGACCTCGCGCAACCAACTCTTCGATTTGTAAAACGCCGCCACCGGCATCGTCTGCCGGTGGAACGCCTCGAGACGCTTCCGCACCGCCGGCTCGGTATCATCCGGCCGGGCCATCAGCTCCGCACCATCACGATCACACACGTTGTCGTTTGCCGGAGGCTGGTTCTCGAGGTGGTAAATCGCCCCGCACTGAGGGCACGATCGGCGGAGCGCGATCCGCTTCACAATTGCCTCGTCCGGGACCAACAGCTGGAGAACGCGCAACTTCTCGGTGCCATTCCCCACGATTCCGTCGAGCTTTTCCGCCTGCACAACGGTCCGCGGAAAGCCGTCCAGGATGAATCCCTTGCGGGCATCGGCCTTCGCCAACCGATTCCGGATGATGTCGATCATCAGATCATCAGGGACCAGCGCACCGGCGGACATGATCGGAGCCGCCTTTTTGCCGACATCACTCCCGTCCGCGATCGCCTCACGAAGCATGTCGCCCGTGGAGATGTGCGGGATGGCGTGCTCAGCGGCGAGGCGCTTCGCTTGCGTACCCTTTCCGCTCCCCGGCGGTCCGATGAAGATGACCTTCACGCTTCGTTAGCCTCGACGCCCGCGGATACGGCCGCGCTTCATGAAACCGTCGTAATGACGCATCACGAGCTGCGACTCGATCTGTTGAATCGTGTCCATGGCCACGCCGACCACAATCAGCAGCGACGTTCCACCGAAGTAGAAGTTGAAGCCCATGCCTTCCGTGAACCACACCGGCAGCGCCCGATCGAGCGCCGCGCCGATGCCGAACGGCAACTGATTCACATGCACGCCGGCGATGAGAAACTCCGGCAGGATGCACACCGCGGCGAGATAGAGCGAGCCGACGAACGTGATCCGCGTGAGCACGCGATCGATGTAATCGGCGGTCTTCTTGCCGGGACGGATACCCGGGATGAAGCCGCCGTACTTCCGCATGTTGTCGGCGGTGTCGACCGGATTGAAGACGATCGACGTGTAGAAGTAGCCGAAGAAGATGATGCCGACGACCTGCAGCAGGTAGTAGAGCGGCTCCCCGACGCGCATCTGACCGCCGATGGCCTGCGCCCACGGCGTCTTGATCATCGAAGCGATCGTCTGCGGGATGACCAGAATGGACGAGGCGAAGATGACCGGGATGACGCCAGCGGTGTT
>DASWGL010000351.1:0-2437 GCA_036393735.1 Gemmatimonadaceae bacterium
ATCTGGAGCGAGCGCTGCTCGCCCTCCACGCTCGTCGGGCCGAAGCGCTTCCATCCGCCGCCGATTCCGCTCGAACAGTTGCCGCCGATCGACGCGGTCGTGATCTCGCACGATCACTACGACCATCTCGATATGGCGACCGTGCGAGTGCTTGCGGCGCGTGGCACGCGCTTCGCTGTGCCACTTGGCGTTGGTGCGCACCTCGAGAAGTGGGGCGTCGATCCGGCGACGATCGCGGAGCTCGACTGGAACGAGTCCGCCTCGATCGCGGGGCTCACGCTGACCGCGACGCCGGCGCGACACTACTCGGGCAGAAACCCGCTCCACGGCAACGAGACGCTGTGGTCGTCGTGGGTCGTGGCGGGACCGTCGCACCGCTTCTTCTTCAGCGGCGACAGCGGCTATTTCGACGCCTACAAGGCCCTCGCGGAAAAGCACGGCCCGTTCGATCTCGCGCTGATCAAGATTGGCGCGCGCGACGAGACGTGGCAAACCATCCACATGTCGCCGGAGGAGGCGGTGCAGGTCGCTCTCGATCTCGGCGCACGGCTGCTCTTGCCGGTGCACTGGGGAACGTTCAACCTCGCGTTTCACGCCTGGAACGATCCGCCCGAGCGCGCCGTCGCCGCGGCGCAGAAGGCCGGCGTGGCGATCGTCGTTCCGCGGGCGGGCGAAACCGTCGGCGCGGAGCAGCCGCAGCGCGTCGAGGCGTGGTGGCGCTGAGTCATTGCGTCGTGCGACCCCGAGCGGGTCTCGCGAGGACCTCACGAACAGTTCCGATGGCTCGCGCTCGAGATCGCGATTATGCCGGTCGCTGGGTTTGCACTCTAGGAAGGAAGAAAACGTGAGAAAGCAACCGAATTGGCAGGAATCCATCGCCGTAGGCTTTCAGGTGTTCGCGAAAGACGGCGACACGGAGTTCGGCGCAATCAGGGATGTTTGCCCGGGGGGTCGAAGAGAATTCCTCGTCAGCATCGAGAACGGTGGCGATCACTGCATTCCTCTCGATGCGATCGTCGACGTACATTACGAGAAAGTCATCGTGGATCCGGCGCGGCTGCCGGAAGATCTGCGCCGACTGATCGAACATGCCCACGACGCTGAGGTTCCGGGCCTCTGACCGCATGATCTGGCGCGGCGGGGGTCAGAATGATCGAGCCTGACGCGTAGTTCAGCGGACGTTCAGATTTGATTCAGGATGAGCGGTCTGAATCTCGTTCCGCTCATGCCTTGCTCTTCACGCGCGAGACTTCGCATGCCGTTCGCTCTCATACTTCTTCTATTGGCTTCACTGGCCGCGCCTCGCGCAGCGGCCGCCGATTTCGACTTGAGCAAGCTGCCCGCATACAAGCCCGAGACGCGCGTGCACGGAATCATTCGCATCTGGGGCCACGACGTGCTCGAGCTGGTGCATGCCTGGGAGGAGGCATTCAAGAAGCTGCATTACGAATCGCGCTTCGACGACTATCTCCTGACTACGCCAGTTGCCTTCAGCGGGCTCGTCGCAGGCAATGCCGATATCGGCTACATGGGGCACAGTTGGTGGCGATCCGATCTCAAAGGCTTCGAGGCCGTCTACGGGTATCCGCCGCTCGAGATTAAGTTCGCGCAAGGATCGTTCAACGAACCCAAGGGTTCCACGCCCAGCCCGGTGTTCTTCGTGCACAAGGACAATCCGCTCACCGGGCTCACGCTCGAGCAGCTCGATGGCATCTTCGGCGCCGAGCGCACCGGCGGATGGAAAGGCACGAAGTGGACCACGGACGCGGCGCGAGGACCGGAAAAGAACATCCGCACCTGGGGCCAGCTTGGCCTCACGGGGGAATGGTCCAACAAACCGATCCACCCCTACGGCATCGACGGCGTGCTCAGCAACTGGTCCGACCTGATGCACAAGGTGGCTTTCAAAGGCGGGACCAAGTGGAATCCCGCGATGAAGGAAATCGTGCGTGGCGGGGTCGAGGCGCCGGCGGATGTGCAACTCGTCCAAGCCGTGCACCACGATCGCTACGCGATCGCCTTCAGCTTCCAGAAGGTCGTGGATGAGGCCAAGCTCGACGTTCGCGTGCTTCCGCTCGCGAAGGACCCAGGCGGACCCTACGTGATGCCCAGCGCTCAGAGCATTCACGACAACACGTACCCGATGAACAACGCACCCTGGCTCTACGTCAATCGTCCGCCTGGGAAAGCGCTCTCACCTCGGATCAAGGAATTCTTACGATTCGTCCTCAGCCGTGAAGGCCAGCAGCTGGTGGCCAAGGATCGCACCTGGATCCCTCTTTCCGCGGAATCGGCCGCGCAGGAGCTAAAGAAGCTCAATTGACAATGAGCAGGAACTTCGCATCGTCCGTCTGTGGTGTTCTCGCCTTGACCGCGACCCTGACCATCGCCGCCGAGCCGTCCGCGCTGCCCGACTACAAGCCCGCGATCAAAGTGC
>DASWGL010000352.1:0-8566 GCA_036393735.1 Gemmatimonadaceae bacterium
CGACCGGAGTCAGCGAGCGGCGTCGAGAGCCTGGATAAACTCCTCTGCTTGGCCGGCGCTCGTTTGTTCGAGATCCTCGGCGCCGGTCAGTCGGGAGGATGTCCTCTGCGGGGCAGTGTCCTCGCACGCCCGCCGTTGGGGCGCGCTGGCGCGCCCAAACGGCGGGCTCTTGCTGCGGGTGCCCCTCCGAGGACACCCTCCCTCCTTCCCGGATCGGGCGTCTAACAACTCGGCCGCCGCAGGCGGCGGTCGTCGCGGGCGAAGGTCGACGCCCGTAACCATTCGTGCGAGCGGACTCGAACCAAGTTGGCGCGGAGAACCGGTTACTCCGCCCCCGAGATTGCGCGATCGCGCACGTTTTTTGTCTCGAACCGCGACGCCGCTTCGAACGAGATCTAGGCCGGGGAGAGAGGCGCGGGGGTCCTCGTAGGCGCTTTGCAAAGCGAGCGCGAGGAGGAGACCCGCGACCGAGCGGAGCGAGGGGGCGTAGTTAGGGGCTCCGACCAAGCGAGCGTAGCGCCGAAGAGGACCCCCACGCCGACCGACCGCGCGATGTACTCAGGGTCGAAGGCTGAGGGCTGAAAACTAGAAAGGTCGCTTACGCGACCTTTCTTGCCAGCGGCGGTTGAGGATTCGGCGGCGTCAGCCTTGGGTGCGGCGACTCTTCCGCTACGGCCTCGGATGCGGGCGGAGTTACCGAAGTCTCGGTCTTGAGCTCGCCGACGAGGTCCCTCAACGTATGGCTGCCGTGGAACAGCTGGGTGGATGCCATGCTCATCTGCTCGCACGCCGCGCTCTGTTCCTCGGTCGACGCGCTCACCTGCATCGCCGCCGTCGCGTGGCTCTCCGCCGTGCGCGCGACCAACCCGAGATTCGCGGCGGCAGAATCGACCGCGCGCGCATTTTCAGTCGCGGCCGTAGTCACCGTCGCCGCGGCGGCTCGCGTTCTCTCGGCCGCGGCAAGAATCGTCGAGAGCGCGCTATCCAGCTCGCGGCTCACCCGCTCGATCTCGCCCACCTGTATCACGCCCTGCTCCATCGCCTTCGAGGTCGCAAGCACGCGCGCCGTCACGCTCTCGGTCATCTTCACCACGTCGTCGGCAGCCGCTTGCGTCTGATCGGCAAGCTTTCTCACCTCTCCGGCAACGACTGCGAACCCACGACCAGCCTCACCGGCACGCGCTGCTTCGATCGCGGCGTTGAGCGAGAGAAGATTCGTCTGCTCGGCGATCCGGCTGACCGAGACGACGAACTTATTGATCTCGCTCGCGCTCGTGTTGAGCTCGCGCACCTGGCCGGCAGCCTGCTCGACGATCGTGCGCACGTCGAATAGAATCTTGAGCGCGCGATCTATTTCGATTCGCTTCGCCTCGGCTTCCGCCTCGATCGCGCTCGCAAGTCCGTGCACTTCCTGCGCGCCACCAACCAGATTGTCGCCGCGCGTGCGGATTCCATCGAGCGCCTCGTTCACCTGGCGCAGGTGCGCCACCTGTGACTCGGCGCCGTGGGAGACTTCTTCAACCGCATCCGCTACTTCTCCTGCCGACGCCGAAATCTGCTTCGATGCCGAGAGGAGGTCGCTGGCGGACGCCGCTACTTCGTCAGCGGTCTTCGCCGCGCCTGACGCGATCCTCGACAATGCAATCGTGGCGTGGTTCATCGCGTCGGCAAGTGTCCGGAACTCGCCCGGCATTTCGCCTTCGGTGCGCTGTTGCAGATCGCCCTGGCTCAATTGAACCGCATGTCTGACGAGCAGACGCAAAGGACGCCCGACGGCGCGCCCGGTGCGCATGACGATCATGATCGCGAGGAGTGTCGCCACGAGGATGACCGACACCAGGACGCGGGAACGCGCGCTCGCCTGACCGCGGAGGTCGGACGACATGGCGGCGAGCTGCTGCGCGCGAGAATGTTCGAGGCCGGTCAGCTGCTCCAGCAGTCCCGGAACCATTTTGCGCGCCTTCTGCGCTTCTACGTGCGCCTCGTCGAGCCTCCCGAGGTCAGTCAATCTGTGCGATAGCGCAAAGGACGATTCAACCCGCGCGAGCGTCGTGTCGATTGCCACCGTGCGAGCGATCTGCTCGCCGAGCAGATCGCGTCGTGTGCTGAAGTTCCGGTGCAGCCGGTGCGCTTCCCAGCCAAGGCGGCGGAAATCCGCGTCCGACTTTGCGTCCTGATCGCTGAGGTACGTGTTCGCAGCCTGAATTTCCTGCGTGACGACGTTGGAAAAATCGGACGCCTGCTTCGCGTCCCGTTGTGCGTCGGAGAGCGTCTCGGACACCCGATTTGCCATTTGGGCCATCGAGACCCAGCCCACCGCTCCAGCTCCGAGGAGCAGCAGAATAAGGAAGGAAAAACCGACCGTCAGAACCTGACGAATCGTATGAAACTTGAAGGGAAGCTTCACTTGGCCTCCGCGATGGTCAGCAGACCGTTGTGGGCGCGGAGGACCCGGAAGCGTATGCCAACGGGATCGCCGGTGTCCTCAAAGAAGGCCGGACCCGTCAACCCTGCATACGCAGTCTCCTGATTCAGAGAACGAAGGTAGTCGCGAATCGCTCTGCGATCGGGACCCCTCTCCCTAAGCGCCTGCGCCACGAGTTGGGTCGCGTCATATGCGAGCGCGGCATGCGCGTCAGGAGCCGTATTGAATTTCTTTTTGAATGCGGCCACGAACCTGCGCGCGGCCGGCGAAGGATCTTCCGGGGTAAAGGACATCCCGACGTAGGCGCCTTCGGAAATCGCGGTGTCGGCGAGGATTCCCTGCCATCCGTCGCCACCGACGAAGATCGCGTTTAATCCCTGGCGTTTTGCTTCCTGCAGAATCTTGAGGCCCGATGCGACGCGGCCCGCCACGAAAACGATCTTCGGCTTCCGCACCTTGAGATACGCTACATACGGCTCCGCCGTCGTCAGATCCGCGTTGATAGGATCGAGACTCAGGATGTCGCCATGGAAAGAGCGACGGAAAGAATCGGCCAAGCCGCGGCCGTAAGTGTTGTTTTCGTAGAGTACTGCCACGCTCGCCGGTGAGCGCTGGCCGAACCTCGACGCGAAGTTTGCCAGCGCAATTCCGTTGAGTGAATCACTCGATATGATCCGAAAGACCCAGCTCGAGATGCCGGTGAGATCGGGAGAGGTGGCACTGGTCGCGACCGCGGCGAGCTGCCCATCATAAACGGGTGCCGCGGACAGCATTCCGGACGAGTTGACGTGGCCGATTACCGCCGAGATGGCGCGGGTCGACACGAAGTCCTGCGCGATCCTCGCGGCCGTGGGGCCGTCACCTTCGTCATCGCGGGGAATCACCCTGAAGGGGTGACCGTTGATGCCGCCGGCTTTGTTGATCTCTTCGGCTGCGAGCTCTATGGCCTGCAGGTTCTGAAGCCCATAGCCCTGCTTCCAGGGCCCGGCTGCTCCTACTAAGTAAGGCGCCTTGGTCCCGGCGCATGCCGCAAGCGCGAGCAGCGCGATTGACGAAACGACTTTGGACGACAACTTCCCCCTCCCCTCGGTTCGGGGACTTCATGTCCCCCGAATTGACGAGGTCCACGCTCGCGCCGTCACTCATTTTCTTGACGAAAACTGATCGGATCTCGACCCCTATCCTGAGTGAACTCTGGGAACTGCAACTGATGACTACCGGCCGGGGGCTTTGAGCGAACCGGCCGGGGCTGCGGGCGAGTTCGCGGCCCGCGTGGCGAGCAGATCATGCTCGAGGATCATCCGCCCGCAGCCCGCACCTGTGCTTCTGACAGCCCCCAGCCAGTAGTCATCAGTTGCAGTTCAAATGGGCCACCCGGGAAGTTTGCAAAACCCCGGACCCGGTGGAGCGTCCTTTAAGTAGTTGGCCCGGCACGGGCCGTCTTAGTGCTCCCACACAGCTGGACTCATGCAACTGCGGTCAATAGTTCTAACTGCGACAGTTCTGGCGGCCGGCGTTCGCGCCGGCGCGCAGGACGTGCGCATCGAAGTCGTCGAAGCAGCCACAGGTAAGCCGATTGTGGGCGCTAACGTCGCGCTCCTCGATTCGGCGCAAACGATCCCACTCGGCGGCGGCTTCAGCGATCCGAGCGGACGCACCGATCTGCGCGCCCCTTACTCCGGTAATTTTCGGGTGCGTGCAGACAAGGTCGGATTCGACACGTGGATCTCGGTGCAGCTCCACCTCGGAGATCGGCCGGTCTATGTTCGCGTGGGAATGACGCCGACGAGAATTCCCACGCCGTTACTGCCGCGAAGCGAAACGGCCTGCCAGCAGCTCACCGGTCCCGGAACTCCGGCGGGCGACGTGTGGGTGGAGTTGAAGAAGGCGCTGACCGCCAGCGCGGTGACCGAAGCACAAGGCCTAGTGCCTCTAGATGTCGATCTGTACGAGCGGGTGCTCGATCGAAATCTCGCCGTCCTCTCCGAGCGCACCGAGGCGCGGAGCAAAGTTTCGCGCCGGCCGGTGACTGGCATCTCGTGGGATCAGGTGGATTCCAGTCGGCGTGGCGAAACCTCGAACAACGATGTCTATCGCGCACCCGATGCGGCGACGATTCTCTCCGACCAGTTCGTGAAATCGCACTGCTTTGCGGCCATTCGGGGTTACGGTCCGGAGACCGGATTGGCGGGTCTCGAGTTCAGGCCTGCCAGAATCGGCGGGCAGCCGGAGCTCGCCGGAGTTCTTTGGCTCGATCCCCGGGCGAACGCACTTCGCTCCCTCAGCTTCGACTATGTAAACCTGCCGATTCCTTTGCGCATCGCGAGAACGACCGGGCGCGTCGAGTTCCAGCAGCTCCCGGGCGGACAGTGGATCGTTCCGCGCTGGTACATCAGGATGCCGCGTGTCGCGCGAGTGACATCGACCGATGTCCGATCGCCGGCCGTTTCGCGCGACAGTCTTGTCGGGTATCAGGAAGTCGGAGGCGCGGCGCGCCCGACCGGGACGCCGCGCGTTTCAACTGGCGGGGCTGCATCGCCGGCGCCGGCGAGCGCACCCGCGGCGGATTCTCCGGCCGAGAATCAGTCGATTATCACGGGCATCGTATACGACAGCACAGGCGGCAGAGCATTGGGCGGCGTCCAGGTCTCCACCCGCGACGGCCGCTTCAAGGCGGTTACGAGCTCCGGCGGCAGGTACGAGCTCGCGATTGATGGAGCGTTCAACGACACCATCGTTTTCGAGCATCCGCGGCTTCGGCTATTCCACATCGCGGAGCGCTGGCAGCCGGTTTCGTTGCCGAGTGGATCGCGCGCGCAGGCGTCGGTGATCATTCCCTCGTACGAAGCGCTGCGCAAACGCATCTGCGGTCAGAACGAGACCGGAACCGAAGCACAGGGATTCATGGCCGGCTACGTGAGAGACGCGACGGGGAAGCCGCTGCCGCGGGCTCACGTCTGGGCGACGTGGCAGATCCTCTGGGTGGAGCAGAACGGCCGCCTGGTTTCGACCAACCAGCAACGGACGGTCGAGGCTGACACCAACAACGATGGGTCGTACCTGATGTGCGGATTCACGCGCGGCGCGCAGATCACGGCGAAGGTCGGAATAGCTGGAAAGAATACGGTGCAGGAGAAGCTCTCTTTTCCGGCGAGCATGGTTCTGGAGCACGACTTTCAGTTCGGGGCGCGATAGAACAGCAACTGCGAGAGGAAACTTCGAGAAGAGCTAGGTAGGAGGTACGAGGTACTGGGTATGAGGTAGGAGGTAGAAGCGCGATGTGGCGCGTGTTACCTCACGCCTCGAACCTAGTCCCTCGCACCTTTTACCTTACTCAGTTCGTTGTTGGTTTTCTTGGTTTTTAGTCTCCAGTCGGGATTATCCCAGCCCCCTCCACCATCAGTATGATCGCCCGTGATGGCGCCCGGGTGCGGTGGACGACTCCTTTCGGGACCACGAATCCCTGGCGCTCGCCGAGCTCCACGGTACGTCCCTCGAGATCGATGAGAAATTTCCCCTCGACGACGTAGAAGAACTCGTCGAGATCGTCGTGCTTGTGCCAGTGATACTCTCCCTGAATGACGCCGAGCCGCACGACTGAGTCGTTGACCTTGCAGAGCGTCTGGTTGTACCACTGGTCTTTGACGGCATCGACGATCGCGGGAACGTCGATGACCTCGAGCGCCGGATAGCGGATATCGAGGTAGGTGGCGTACGGGAAATTCTGCGTCATGACTGAAGAATGCGACGACGGAATGCCGGAACGGAAGTCCAAGCAACTAAGGACGCGCATCGGAGCGCCCGTAGCGGGCAGCCAAGAGCGATCGCAGGCGGGCGACTATACCCGGCCTCCGTAAAGACAACCCTCTTCACGGAGGTTTTTTTCTCGGCTTACGTGACGGTTATGGTCGTTTGACGCCGCCGGCAGACCAGTTCGACCACCACCGCACTCGCGAGGATGAGGGCTTGATCTTCGCCTTCATTGATTTCAATCCCGCAGGTGGCGGTGAAGGCGAACCAGCGCCTCGTGAGGATTGCCACGGCCTGATCCGAGCGCGTGAAGATGTACTCGTGATCCAGAAAGTTGCCGTTGGCTTCGAGACCGTCGGACCCGCGCACGCCGATCGTGAACCGATGGCGGAGGCCGGAGAAAAGCTCGCGCACGACTACCGCGAGTAGCCCACCATCGCGCCACAACTCGTAGGTCGGAGTCCAGTTGAGAGGGCGCTGATCGATGTGGACGAGCTCGTTGCCCTGGATGTCCTGAAGGGAAAGCTTATTGCCAAGACGAAACGACTCCCCCTTGACGTAGTACGCGTCGCGATCGTTCTCGTCCTTGATGGTGAAACTGGCAGCCAGCGTCAGCACCTTCTGCCGCATCACGTAGCGCATTGACTGGGAGGCCTGGAGATTAAGAGAGGCTGAGGACGCTAGCGACGCTTGCTGTCGCTGTGGCAGACCATGTCGACGACGACAGCGCTCGCGAGGATGAGGACAGCGTCCTCACCGTCAGCGATTTCGATTCCGTAGGTGTCAGTCCAGCTGAACCACTTCTTCGATACCGTGGCGACGACGCGATCGCCGCGGGTAAATGCGTATTCGTGATCGAGAAAATCACCCTCGGCCTCGAGATCGTCGGGTCCGGGCACATCGACAGTGAAGCGGTGGTGAATGAATGAGAAGAGCTGTCGTTTCACTACGGCTAGCAGGTCCGCTCCGCGCCACAGCTCGTACGTCGGGCCCCAATTGAGAAGCCGTTGGTCGATATAAACGAGCTCGTCGCCGGTGGTGTTCTGGAACGACAGCTTGTCGCCGAAACTGAACACCTTGCCCTTTACGAGGTAAGCGTCGCGTTCGTTCTCATCCTTGATCGTGAAACTATCTGCCAGCGACAGCAGCTTCTGCCGCATCACGTAGCGCATTGATCCTCAGGTTGTCAGAGAGGTGAAAAAAGAAACTCGAGGACTGACCGGCGATGGTCTAGAGCGGCGCGACACAACAGAGGGGATCATTGCCGGACGTCGCGCTGCAGAACGCGGAAGTACGCTGTCCAGGGACCCACGGCCAAGGTGTACGCGCGTGCCATGGTCCGCGTGATCTGAGCGATGTGCGAGAGATCGTGCACCACCCAGGTCGCGAGCAGCTGCCGCATCGTCACGGAACCGAATTCGGGATGCTCGCCCGTCAGCTCCATGTCCTTCTCCTTGAGGTTCCAGCCACGCAGAGTCGCGACATTGCCCGACCGTAGCCGGTCGAACTCCTCCAGCAGATCCTTGAGCGACCTCTCCGATTTCAGCTCCGCGAACCGATCGAACGGATCGAATTTGCGGTATTTGCCCTGCTGCAGAATGATTCGCGCGCGCGGAATCCAGTCGGTCCTCTCGCCGTGAATGAGATGGGCGACTACTTCGCGTGGACTCCAGGTTTCCGGCCCTTCGTTCACCAGCGTCCAGTCCTCCGGCAGATCGTCGAGCAGCGTCGTCAGCAGCGGCGGCGTCCGCTCCAGAACCGGAATCGCTTCATCGAGGTTGAAGTCCATATCTCTCTCCTGGGCGTCCACTAGACCAATGATACGCTCTCGAGCGTTCACGAACTACTTTTCCCGGGCTAAATTGTTTCGCCGCGTCGTTTTGGCTGCTCCGTGAGCGGCCACCTCTCTTTTGGAGCCATTATGACCGCACGAATGTTCGTCGCTCTGGCCGTCCCTGCTGTGCTTGCGCTCGCCCCTTCGTCATCGACGGCTCAGGGTACTGCCACGCTATCGGCCAATGCGCAGCAGGCACCTGTCGTCACGGCCGCGGATTACGCGCGCGCGGAAAAGTTTCTGCGAGAGAACACGTTACCGCTCGTCACTGGATTGGGTGTGCAACCAACGTGGCTGAAGGGCGACCGGTTCGGGTATCGGATCACTGTGCGTGGTCAGAATCAGAATCAGTTCATTCTGGTCGATCCTTCGAAGGGCACTCGCGTTCCATGCAGCCCTGAGACTGATCGCTGCGGAGGAGCTCTCGATCCGCGCGAAGTCTCCCGGCTCCAGCCAATGCCGCGTCCGTCTGGCGGGCGCCCGGAATCCAGATCACCGGATGGCAAGCGCGCCGCCTACATTCGCGATTACAACCTGTGGGTGCGCGACACCGCCAC
>DASWGL010000353.1:0-3873 GCA_036393735.1 Gemmatimonadaceae bacterium
TCCAGTGCCCGGGACGCTCGTATACCTGGGATACGGCTCGACGCTCGATGAACCGCGCGAATTCAGGTTCCAGAATCTGCGGCGAACACGGGACGGTTTCTTCGGAAAAATCAGCTATCTGTTCCGTCTGTAATAGGACCAGGGGAGAAACCGTGGCTTTCGGCGCAATATTGCCGGCCTAGGTACCTTTCGACTCAGCTATTACTCAAATCATCTATCAGGGCACACTCTGCCGTTCTCTTCATTAAAGCTCCACCCCAGCCTCCATAAGGGTCTCAAAGAGCTGGGCTTCCAGCGACCAACACCAATTCAAGCCGAGGCAATCCCCGCCGCATTGGAAGGGCGCGACATTATCGCGTGCGCGATGACTGGAAGCGGGAAGACCGCCGCGTTTGTTCTGCCAATTCTTCACCATCTGATCGGCAAACCGCGTGGGAAAACTCGCGCGCTGGTCGTGACGCCGACGCGAGAGCTGGCCGCGCAGATTCTCACCGCGATCGATGCGATGGCTGTTCACACGCCCATTACAGCCGCCGCGATTTATGGCGGTGTAGGGATGGCGCCCCAGGAGCATGCGATGCGCGCTGGAGTTGACGTTCTCGTTGCTACTCCAGGACGGTTGCTCGATCATCTGAACGCACCTTACGCCAGTCTCAAGAACATCGAATTCCTGGTGCTCGATGAGGCCGATCGAATGCTGGACATGGGGTTTCTTCCCGACATTAAGCGCATTCTCAAGCTGGTGCCTGCGAAGCGTCAAACGCTCCTCTTCAGCGCGACAATGCCACCGCCGATCGCCGCGCTCACGAGGGAAATGCTGCACAATCCGCTGATGATCGACCTCGGCCGCCGCTCACTGCCGGCGGTCGGAATCACGCAGGCCGTCTACCCGGTGAAGCAGGATCTGAAAAAGGATCTGCTGCTGGCCCTTCTCGATCGCGGCGAAATGGAACAGACACTGGTCTTCACACGCACCAAGCACCGCGCGAACCGTTTGGCTGAGCAGTTGGTGAAGCGCGGCATCAAGGCGGAGCGGATTCACGGAAACCGCTCGCAGAGTCAACGAACCGCCGCGCTGGCGGGATTCAAGAACGGTCATTACAAAGTTCTCGTGGCAACTGACATTGCCGCGCGCGGAATCGACATCGAGGCGCTAGGTCACGTCGTCAACTTCGATGTGCCGCAGGCGCCCGATGACTACATCCACCGCGTGGGTCGCACCGCGCGGGCTGGCGAGGTCGGCGATGCGTTCACCTTTGTCGCGCCCGACGAGCAGAACGATCTCCGCGCCATCGAGAAGGCGATCGGGAAGCGGCTGCCGCAGATAACGATTCCCGACTTCGATTACAATGCGCGGCCTGAGGGTCGTCTCGAGATCCCGATCGGCGAACGGATTGCCGCCATCCGAGGCAGGAAGGCTGATGAGCGAGCGCGATCGAAAGCAAAAGTGGGGCGGTCAGGTGGCTCGAACCGCTCGAATGGCGCCGGCCCCTCACGGGATTCAGGTGGTTCGGGTCGCTCCGGAGGTTCTGGTGGTTCAGGTGGGGCAGGTCGTCGAGGCGGCTCGGGTGATTCGCGTCGACGTGGCGGCCCCTATCGAAGCCGTCGCGGACGGTAGGCGCTAAGCAGAGCTGCCGTCTGCTCTGGTTACAGATTGACGCTCTTCATCCCTCCTTCCGCGTAACGCTCGCCGGCAGCGGTTCCCTTTGGCGCTGCCGCGTCGATCCGCCTGAGATCAGACTCCGACAACACGACGTTCTGCGCAGCGACATTCTCTTCCACCCGCTCGGGATGTCTGGTGCCCGGGATAGGCACGATATCGTCTCCCTGTGCCAGCACCCACGCCAACGCGAGCTGCGCGGGCGTGCACTTGTGCTCCTTTGCGATTTCCTCGACTCTCGCGACCAGCTCGAGATTGTGTCTGAAGTTCTCTCCCTGAAAGCGCGGGTTCTGTCTCCTGAAATCGTCCTGTGCCAGATCATCGATTTTCTTGATCTGTCCAGTAAGAAATCCGCGGCCGAGGGGACTGTATGCGACGAAGCCAACATCCAGAAGGCGTAATGCATCGAGCAATCCATCCTCCGGATCGCGCGTCCAGAGTGAATACTCTGTTTGCACCGCACTGATAGGGTGCACCTTGTGCGCTCTGCGAATCGTGTTGACCGACGCTTCGGATAGTCCGAGGTAGCGCACTTTTCCTTCACGAACCAGCTCGGCCATTGCGCCCACAGTGTCCTCTATGGGCGTGTCCTTGTCGACCCGATGCTGATAGTAGAGGTCGATCGTCTCGACGCCCAATCTCTTGAGCGATCCTTCACACGCCTGGCGGACGTACTCGGGGCGACCATTGATACCGCGCTTGGTCGGATCTTTCGGATCGCGTACGTTGCCGAACTTGGTGGCGATGATGACGAGATTGCGCTTTCCCTTGATCGCTTTGCCGACCAGCTCTTCGTTCTTGAATGGCCCGTACATATCGGCGGTGTCGAGCATGTTGATGCCGAGCTCGAGCGCGCGATGGATGGTCGCGATGGATTCCTTCTCGTTGCTCGGCCCGTAAAACTCCGACATGCCCATGCAGCCTAGGCCGATGGGGAATGTCTCGAGACCCTGGGAGCCGAGGCGGCGTGTCTTTGGCGTGGCGGGACTCATTTTGAATTCCTGAGAGTCGTACGTAAATAAAGGCGATCACCGTAACAGATATGCCGAAACGCCGCGAATGCAAGCAAGTAAAGTTGTGTTGCGGAGGTGACTCATGGACCTGAGATCCTGGCTGATACGTGGCGCGCTGGTTGGCCTGGTCGTGCTTGGCATTGGCGGCCGCCTGTTAATGCGAGTAATCGCCCACATGGAGGGCAGAGTCCCTGTGTTTACCACGCAAGGGAGCCTGACCGTTGTGTTTGCCGGGACGGTAGCCGGCGTCCTGGCGGGACTGATCCATTACATACTGCGACGTTCTTTGCGGCGACCCTGGTTGCGAACGATCTCCTTCGTTGTGATCTGTGAGGCGATAACCTGGCGTGCTGTGCACGAGCTGCTACCGCGATCCCAGTTGATGTTCATAACGCTGGCCCTGGTTTACCTGGTAATCATCGACGTGATGGGCCGTCACGTGACGCTTGTTCGTCATAATCCCGCCAGCGAAGTTCCGTCCAGCCAGTAACGGCCTGGGCGGTGCTACAACTATCAGTGATAGCGGTTCGGCGACGCCGCTATCACTCTTAAGCCCATGCCGATTTCTCTCGCCGCGCTCAACGTCTCACACCGCTTCGGGAACGTCATCGCGCTCGACGATGTGAGCGTCGACGTTGCTGCGGGGCGCGCGACAGCGCTCGTCGGCGAAAGCGGCTCCGGAAAGACCACACTGCTTCGCTGCTTCAACCGGCTCGTCGAGCCGGAGCGCGGTCAGGTGATGGTAGGCGGCCAGGATGTTCGAACACAGTCACCGGTGCTGCTGCGTCGCGGGATCGGATACGTACAGCAGCACGGCGGGCTCCTTCCGCACTGGCGAGTGCTGCGCAATGTCGCGCTCGTACCGACGCTTCAGCACATGCCGGATTCTGCCGACGCAGCTCGGCGCGCCCTCGAGCTCGTTGGACTTCCATCGGCACAATTCGGATCTCGTTTTCCCCACGAGCTCTCCGGCGGCCAGCGGCAGCGCGTGGCAATGGCGCGGAGCATTGCCGCCCGCCCCGGCGTCATTCTGCTCGATGAGCCGTTCGGAGCGCTGGACGCGATCTCGCGAGCGGAGCTTCAGGAAAGCTTCGACAATCTGCGCCACGATCTCACCGTCACCACGCTGTTGGTGACGCACGACTTGGCCGAAGCAGGACGACTGGCGGAAGAAGTGGTCGTGATGCGGAAGGGAAGAAT
>DASWGL010000354.1:0-3790 GCA_036393735.1 Gemmatimonadaceae bacterium
CATCGCGGCCGCAGTCGTGCTCGAAGGTCCGAAGGCGTTGCATGAAGGCGCAGTGACGAACGAGCTGATGTCGGGCATTGTTGCGTCGGCGATCAGCGGCTGGCTCGCCATCTCGATTCTCATGCGGTACGTGAGCAGGCACAGTTACGGCATTTTCGCCTGGTATCGCGTCTTGCTCGGTATTGCAGTCCTGGCGGTGATTCACGCGCGCGGGTAGCGAGGTCCGCTTCGATGGAGCCACGCACGAAGCGATCGAACGAATGCTCGGGCTTCCGCGTGTGGAGCTCCTCGAGTCGACCACGTCCACGCTCGACGTCGCGCATCGGATGGCGGCGCGAGGCGCCCCGGCGGGGACGCTCGTGATCGCCAACGAACAGACCGCGGGTCGCGGCAGGGGCGGGAAGAGTTGGCAGTCGTCACCGGGCGACGGTCTCTGGCTGACGCTGGTCGAGCGCCCGGCGGATGCCTCCGGCCTCGGAGTTCTCTCCTTGCGCGTCGGGCTCGCGGCTGCCGAGGCGCTCGATCGGTTTGCCTCCGAGCCCATCCGTCTCAAGTGGCCCAACGACCTTTACGTCGATGAGAAAAAGCTGGGCGGCATTCTCGTAGAAGCGCGGTGGCGCGAACAGGCAGTCGAGTATGTAGCGATTGGCCTTGGCGTGAATGTGCAACCACCCCGAAACGTGGAGTCAGCGGCCGGGCTCGAGCCTGGAACCGACCGGCTCGAGGTCCTGGCTGACCTCGTCCCCGCCGTTCTTGCAGCTTCGCGGGCATCCGGTCCGCTCAAGGCCGATGAAATGGAGGAGTTCGACGCCCGCGATCTCGCTCGCGGGCGAAGGTGCATCGAGCCCGCTGTCGGTCGCGTCACGGGGATCACTCCCACTGGCGAGCTCCTCGTGGCCTTGGCAGACTCTGTAGCCCAGTTCCGCTCCGGCTCCCTCGTGCTCGAGGATCCTAAATGATCGTCGCCTTCGATGTCGGCAACTCCGAGATCACAATCGGAATCTTTGACGGCGAAGAGCTCGTGTCACATTGGAGGCTGACTACCGCGGCGCCGAGGACGGCGGACGAGCTGGCGCTCCTGATTCGATCGATCGTGGGGCCGCAGATAGCATCGCCGGAAGGCGCGGACGGGTCAGCCATCTGCTCGGTGGTACCCGCCATCACTCCGATGCTTGCCGAAGCCTGTGAGATGTGCTTTGGCGACAAGCCGATCATGATCGACGCCCGCGCGAAGCTTCCGATCAAGCTCGATGTTGAGGAGCCTTTTACTGTAGGCGCCGATCGAATCGCCAATACCCTGGCTGCCAGCCGGATCCACAAAAAGGATGCGATCGTCGTCGACCTAGGCACGGCCACCACCTACGACTGCATCACCGCTGATGGGACATTCCTCGGGGGTGTGATTCAACCCGGGATCATGATCTCGGCCGACACGCTGTTTCGGCGCACGGCGCAGCTCCCAGCCACTGATATCGTCCCGCCGAAGAGAGTTATCTCGCGGCGGACCGACGAGTGCATCCGGGCCGGGGTCCTTTACGGCGCCGTGGACTCGATCGACGGCATCGTCCGGCGCATCAAGAAGGAATGGCCGGGGAGGACCCCACCCATCGTGATCGCAACGGGGGGAATGGCGGAAACGATCAAGCCCCATTCGACTGAGCTCGAGCTCGTTGACCCTTTCCTGACCCTCAAGGGCATTCGCCTGGGCTACGAGCTTCTAACGTAGCAGCCGGGGGCCGCCCGGCCGCGGGTAAGGCGTTTCCGGGTTGACTGACCCCTCCCGGACCCGTTAAGTTGGAGGCTTAGCACTCACCTCGGTAGAGTGCTAACAGCAGAGCCACCCACAACAAGCCACTTTTTTCCAGCAGAAGGGCAGCTAACTATGGCAACAAAAACGCAAACCAGCACGAAGGTCGCTCCCCTCGCAGATCGCGTCGTCGTCAAGGCGCTGGAGGACACGGAGCAGATGCGCGGCGGACTCTTCATCCCCGACACCGCCAAGGAAAAGCCGCAGCAGGGCGAGATCATCGCCGTCGGCCCCGGGCGCTACGAGAAGAACGTCCGCGTTCCGATGGAAGTTAAGGTTGGAGACAAGGTTCTTTACGGCAAGTACAGCGGCACCGAAGTCACGATCGACACCGAACAGTATCTGATCCTTCGCGAGTCCGATGTGCTCGCGGTTGTGAACTAAACCAGACACCCACAGAGCGAATCATATGGCAGCCAAGGAACTACACTTCAACACCGATGCGCGCGCGGCTCTCAAGCGCGGCGTCGACCAGCTCGCGGAGGCGGTCAAGGTCACGCTTGGCCCCAAGGGACGGAACGTCGTCATCGACAAGAAGTTCGGTGCGCCGACCGTCACCAAGGACGGAGTAACCGTCGCCAAGGAAATCGAGCTCTCCGATGCGCTCGAGAACATGGGCGCGCAGATGGTGAAAGAAGTCGCAACCAAGACTAGCGACCTAGCGGGGGACGGTACTACCACCGCAACGGTATTGGCACAGGCGATTTTCCGCGAAGGCCTCAAGAACGTTACCGCCGGCGTCAACCCAATGGCGCTCAAGCGCGGCATCGACGCCGCGGTTTCCGCGGTCGTCGAAGAGCTCAAGAAGATGAGCGTCCCGACCAAGGGCAAGAAGGAGATCGCCCAGGTTGGATCGATCTCCGCCAACAACGACAAGGAAATCGGCGATCTGATCGCCGAGGCGATGGAGAAGGTCGGCAAGGACGGCGTCATCACGGTCGAAGAGGCAAAGGGCCTCGAGACGACTCTGGAGACGGTCGAAGGAATGCAGTTCGACCGGGGTTATCTCTCGCCGTACTTCGTCACCGATCCGGAGAAGATGGAAGCAGCGCTCGAGGACGCGCTGATTCTCATTCACGACAAGAAGATTTCCTCCATGAAGGATCTTCTTCCCATTCTCGAGAAGGTCGCGCAGCTGGGCAAGCCGTTGCTCATCATCGCCGAGGATATCGAGGGTGAGGCGCTGGCGACTCTGGTCGTCAACAAGCTCCGTGGCACGCTCCGCGTTGCCGCGGTCAAGGCTCCGGGTTTCGGTGATCGTCGAAAGGCGATGCTCGAGGACATTGCAGTTGTGACGGGTGGCCAAGTGATCTCCGAGGAAGTCGGATTCAAGCTGGAGAACACAGTGGTCACAGATCTCGGCCGCGCCAAGCGTATCGTTGTCGACAAGGAAACCAGCACGATCATCGATGGTCAGGGCGACGAAGACAAGATCAAGGGACGGATCAAGGAGCTTAAAGCGGCGATCGAGAAGACGACCTCCGATTACGACCGCGAGAAGCTCCAGGAGCGTCTGGCCAAGCTCGCCGGCGGTGTGGCGGTGATCAACGTCGGTGCACCCACAGAGAGCGAGATGAAGGAGAAAAAGGCGAGAGTCGAAGATGCGCTCCATGCGACTCGCGCTGCCGTAGAGGAGGGGATCGTTCCGGGCGGCGGTGTCGCTCTAGTGCGCTCGCAGAAGGCGCTCAAGACCCTCAAGCTCACCGAAGCGGATGAGCAGATCGGTGTCGATATTGTCCGTCGCTCGCTCGAAGAGCCGATGCGCATTATCGTCCAGAACGCAGGTAGTGAAGGCTCGATCGTGGTCGAGAAGATCCGCCAGTCGAAGGAAGTCAACTACGGCTACAACGCACTGACCGACGAGTACGAGGATCTGGTCCTGGCGGGCGTCATCGACCCGACCAAGGTCACGCGCACCGCGTTGCAGAACGCGGCGTCGATCGCATCACTCCTCCTCACGACGGAAGCAATCATCGTCGAGAA
>DASWGL010000355.1:0-6201 GCA_036393735.1 Gemmatimonadaceae bacterium
GCCGTAAGCTGGAAGTGGCCGAGGTGGTTGGTGGCGAGCTGGGATTCGATCCCTCGGGCATTTCTCGCCAGCGGCGCCGCCATGATGCCCGCGTTGTTGATGAGAATGTTGAGGGCACGATCCGACGCCAAGAAGCGCGCCGCGAATGCGTCGATCGACTCAGGAATGAACAAGTCGAGACTTTCCACTTCCACGCGATCCATGCCCGCCAACGCCGCGCGTGCCTTGTCGCGCGTTCGCGCAGGAACGATTACCGTCGCACCCACTTCCGAGAGAGCGCGCGTCGTTTCCAGCCCCACCCCAGCGTAGCCGCCTGTCACCACGACGGTTATGCCATCGAGGCGGCGATTGCCGAGCACCTCGCGCGCTGTCGTGGTTGCGCCGTAACCGGAATTGATGGGAGTTTGTTTCGTCGTCATGATGACGTCTTGATATACGCTGGCCAGGGACAAACTGAAAGCGGATGACCTTCGCGAAGCCCCTAAAGGCCCGCCAACACGCCAGACCATCCTGAGAGAAGTGAAGCAACTCTCTCTCAATTCTGGCCAATCCAATTTTCTCAGCGCACCTCGATCGGCGCCGTCCAGCGGAATGAGCCCCACTCCAGCGTGAGCGTCCCGTGCCGCGCGTCGTTCGCGGCGACCGATATCGTGAATTGGTCGACCGGCGTCGAAAGCGTAGCTGATTGCATGGGTGCTCTTCCCACGTCGCGCGAGCGGTCATACTGCGTGCCCCATTGCCCGGCCTGTCCGTTCACAATGAGATCCACTCCGTTCTGGTGGGGGACGGTCCACAACGTGTAGGTTCCCGCGGACAGTTGGATGCCCGCCAGTCTCACCGGCGCCGACGTGGTGAATTGTGTCGCGGCATTCGCGCCGGTCCTCCACACGCGGTCATATGGAATGACGTTGCCGAGCAGAACGCGTCCTCGCGCGAGTGGCCGGCTGTAGTCGATCGTCACCGATACTGCAGAGGTGTGATCCGGAGTCCCATCGCCTCCAGGTAGCCTGGTCGATCTACTCAGCGGCATATAACTCGTCCGTGGTATTGCCCCCGCAAAGTTACAAGGTCTTCTTGAGACATGACCATTCGCATCCTCGTTGCTGACGATCACCCCGTAGTCCGCGCCGGTACAATCGCGCTGATCGCCAACGAGTCGGACATGACGGTTGTCGCTGAAGCGGCTGATGGGGCAGAAGCGGTGGCGCTCTACGATTCTCATCTGCCTGACGTCGCACTAATCGACCTGCGGATGCCGGTAATGGACGGGATCAGCGCAATGATGTCGATATTTTCAGCGCACGCGGAAGCTCGCCTGGTCGCACTCACCACATACGACGGAGACGCCGACATCTTTCGTGCACTCGATTCCGGGGCGTGCGGATATCTCATCAAGGACATGCTGGGCCGAGAGCTCGTCCAGGCGATTCGCGCTGCTGCTTCCGGGAAGCGCGTGATACCGCCCGCAGTCGCGAGCAGGTTGGCGGAATTCATGCCGCGGGTCGATCTCACCGAGAGAGAGGTTGAGGTGCTTCATTTCGTTGCCAAAGGACTTCGCAATAAAGAAATCGCGCGCGTGATTGGGCGTACTGAGGGAACCGTGAAAGTCCATCTCAAGCATCTGATGGCAAAGCTCGGTGTCGACGATCGCACCGAAGCTGTGACACTCGGACTTCAGCGCGGAATCATCCACCTCGACAGTTGATCGACGGGGGTGACCGTTTTGTAACGATTCAAACGTTCTCATCGCACTACTGGCGATTCAGCCCGATCGTGGTATTTAAGAAGTGGGCAGTCTATCATCACGCTAACGGTACAGTGCGTGAAAACGATGATCGAAGCTGGAATCAAACTCGGCAATCCGGCGGATATTCCCGTTCCGGATATCGCTTCGTACGGCAACGAGGTGGACAAGGACGCCACACGCCGTGACAGAGAGGCTACGCTGCGCGGCGGAATCAATCGGCTCCTTGCGCGGCCTGTCAGCACGCGACGAACCCTTCAGGCGTGCACTGATGCGATCGTCAACAATTTGAATGTCGCCTTCGCGCGCATCTGGACACTCAAGCGAGGCCAGGGAACGCTCAAGTTGCAAGCCAGCTCGGGACTGTATACCAGTATCGACGGCGAGTTTTCACGCATTCCGGTCGGGCATTGCAAGATCGGGCGGATCGCAGAGACTCGCGTTCCGTGTCTCACCAATGCGGCACTCTGTGATCCTCGCCTGGATCAAGAGTGGCTGAGCCAAGAGGGTCTCGTCGCGTTCGCCGGCTATCCCTTGGTGGCGGATAATCGTGTGACCGGCGTGATAGCCGTGTTTGCGCGTCATCCGATCCGGCCTGACACGCTCGAAAGCATCGGCTCAATCGCCGGAATACTCGCTCAGGGAATCGAGCGCCAGCGCTCGCAAAGAGAGCTTCGTACAGCAATCAAGGCAGGCTACGATGCGGTGGCGGAGGAGCGAACGCGGATCGCGAGAGAGATGCACGATGGATTACTTCAAAACGTAACGGGTATTGCGCTGCAGCTGCGCGCAGTGTTGCCGCGTGTTCGTGCCGCTCCTGAAGAGGCAGTGACAGTTCTCGAACACATACTGGAGGTGACTGAGCGAACGAGTACGGAGGCGCGACAGGCTGTTGTCGGTATGCGGCATATCACCGATGGCAACGATCTGGTGAAGGCGTTGCAAAGTGCGGTTGAGCGGACTTTGGACGGCAGCGCACTCGATTTTGCAGTCAATGTTCGCGGGAGAACGCGCCCGATGTCGCCTCGCGTATGCGACGCAGGAACGCACATTGTCCAGGAAGCGATCACCAATGTGCTGAGACACGCTCGAGCGCAGACGGTGCAGGTGGCGCTGGATTTCGGCATCCGAAGGCTGCTCATTTCTGTCCGGGATGACGGTCGGGGATTTGTGCCAGAGCATGCGACAACCGAGTCCACTCATTTCGGTTTGCTGGGAATGCGTGAACGGGCGAGAGAGATTGGTGCCGGAGTCCGGGTCCGCAGCGCCCTGGAGCACGGGACGACTGTGAGCATGCTGGTGCCTTACACGACCAGATAGTCCCCTGATCAAAGAGCCGTGCAGACTCTAAAGAGGTGAGAAGATTCCTCTTTCGGCTAATACACATACCTCTCCGCTGTCGTGATTATCTGGATTACCGCTATCCAATCACCTCACTCACGGAGACCGTATGCCGACGATTACCACCAAAGATGGGGCCCAGATTTTTTACAAGGATTGGGGAACAGGCCAACCTGTCGTATTCAGTCACGGCTGGCCGCTCAATGCCGACGCGTGGGATGAGCAGCTCTACTTCTTCGCAAACAACGGGTTCCGTGCCATTGCTCATGACCGCCGAGGTCACGGCCGATCGACGCAGACGAAGAACGGCAACGACATGGACACCTATGCCGACGACCTCGCCGCGCTTACCAAAGCGCTCGACCTGAAAAACGCGATTCACATCGGTCACTCGACCGGCGGTGGGGAGGTCGCTCATTACATCGGACGACACGGTACGAAGCGGGTCGCCAAGGCGGTGTTGGTTGATGCCGTGCCACCTCTCATGGTGAAGGGGAAGGACAATCCGGATGGCTTGCCAATCGAGGTATTCGACCAGATTCGCACCGGCCTCATCAACGACCGACCGCAGTTCTTTAAGGATTTTGCCATTCCATTCTACGGCGCGAATCGGCCAAACGCCAAGATATCGCAGGGCATCCTGGACGCATTCTGGCTGATGAGCATGCAAGCAGGTTTTGCGGCAGCCTACGAGTGCGTCAAGGCGTTCTCGGAGACCGACTTCAGAGAGGACCTAAAGAAGATCGATGTCCCGACGCTCGTCATACACGGCGACGACGACCAGATCGTGCCGTTCAACGTTGGCGGCGCAAAGTCATCGAAGATGATCAAGGGCGCGACGCTCAAGGTTTACAAAGGTGCGCCCCACGGCCTCATGAGCACGAACCAGGAGCAATTCAACACGGACCTGCTGGAGTTCGCCAAGCAGGAGACGAAAGTCGCAGAAACAGCAGCTCGGACGCGACGCGCCGACTCGCGCACGAGCGAGATCAGGGCCTGATTGCCTGAACAAGCACAGCGGTCCTGATCAATCATCGGCGGAGCCTGCAGCGATCAACGCTCCGCCGATGCGGCCCCCACAAATCAAACGGAGGTGTTGTGAAGATCATCGTTATAGGCGGCACGGGACTTATCGGATCGAAGGTCGTGACGAAGCTGCGGAACACTGGTTTCGAAGCGGTTGCAGCCTCACGCACCTCGGGTGTCGATACGATGACCGGCCGCGGACTCGCCGACGTGCTGGCAAAAGCGTCGGTGGTCGTAGACCTCTCCAACCCTCCAACCTTTGATGGCGCTGCCGCACTGGAGTTTTTCGAGACGTCGACCCGCAACCTCCTGAGCGCCGAAGCGGCAGCGGGCGTGCGACATCACGTCGCGCTGTCGGTGGTGGGCGCAGACCGTCTCTCCGAAAGCGGCTACATGGGCGCTAAGTTCGCCCAGGAGAAGTTGATCAAAGACAATTCGATTCCATACACGATTGTCCATGCGACACAGTTCTTCGAGTCCATTCAGAAGTTAGCCGGGTTAGCCACCGACGGAGCGACAGTACGCGTGCCGCCGGTGTCGGTTCAACCAATCGCCGGCGACGACGTCGCTAGCATGCTGTGCAACGTCAGCGTCGCCGCTCCGCTAAACAGTACTGTTGAAGTGGCCGGCCCCGAACAGTTCCGCGCGGATGAACTGGCGCGACGCCGTTTGATTGCACGCCACGATCCACGTACAGTTGTCAGTGACCCCGGCGCTCGGTTCTTCGGCGCTGAAGTCGACGACCGCTCACTACTGCCCGGAGCCGGCGCGCACCTAGCCGCGACACGCTTCGAGGATTGGCTCGCTCGCTCCATGGAGAGAGCCTACGCGACCCTGCGACCACCGGAGGCGGGAGGCGGGAGGCGGGAGGCGGAGGCAGGTTTCTAAGTTAGTCGTCACGCGCCTTGCACTCTCTGCGTGAGTGCCCTGCCGCTTCCCCCTTCCGCCTCCCGCTTGCCACTCATGGCGACGCCGCAGCCACCTGCGGCCGGAGCGCCGCGTGCTCCACGGCCCACGCAAGTGCATAGTCGGCGATCTCCTCCCACCCGTTCTGGGCAGGCATGAGATGCGAGCGTCCCGAGAATTCCTTGACCTCCGTGATCGTGTTCGACTTGTAGTGCTTCGCGTTCGAGCGTTGGACGGCGGGCGGCATCAGGTGATCTTCGCTCCCCGAGATGAAGAAAAGGGGCGCGCGAGCGTCATTATGGTAGTCGACCGCGATGTCCTGGGGGCCGGGGATGAGATTCGCCAGCACGCTATCCCACAGAATGCCGCCTGATGCCGGGACGTGATATCGGTCGTAGGCGGCGCGTGCGTCCGCTTCGTCGAATGTGTTGGTGAACACGTAGCGCCATTGCTCGTACGTGAACCCCACTGCCCTGTGGCGATTCGCGGGATTCTTCAGCACTGGGAAAAACGACTTGAGCTGCGACAGCGGCGCGACGAGCACGCCTTCAGTAGGTGCGGAGTTGATCACCACTCCGACCGCCCCATAGCCGCGATCGAGCAGCAGCTGCACAAACGCGCCACCCGCCGAATGACCCATGAGGATCGGTGGCGCCTCGAGTCCCCCAACAACGGATTCGAGGCGCGTCATGATCGCGGGGACCGTTAGGCGTTCGACCGGCGAAGGATCGCGGTTGAGCGCTTCGACCTCGACGTCGAGCCCTGGATACGCTGGCGCGAGCACGCGATAGCCTTGGGCTTCATAGCGTGTGATCCAATGTTCCCAGCTTCGCGGCGTCACCCAGAAGCCGTGAACCAACACAATTGTATCGGGACTTTTCGATGGCGCAGGCATGGTGTGTCTCCTTGTGTGTAGTGTTGGTCGGACTGCTATGCAGTGGCGCTCACGAACTGCCGGCTGAGCCAGTCTTCGAATCTGGTGGCGCCGATTGTGGCGTTATCGTTGGGCACGAGCGAGCGTTCTCCAAGCTCCGCTCCGTAGTAGCGCGCGTGCGGATCCGCGATCACTGAACGCGGATCGTCACGTGCGGCAAGGTATCGGCGAACAAGTTCGTCCAGGTGAAACTGATCAGGCCCCGCCACCTCGACGATGCCGTTCAATGGTGCTCCGACAGCGACCCTGG
>DASWGL010000356.1:0-2713 GCA_036393735.1 Gemmatimonadaceae bacterium
CCACCACATCGTCCGCAGCGTACTCGCGCAGCAGGGACTTCTCGAGCACGCGCACCCCGGCGGGCATGTATCGTGCGGAGCCATACTCGTTGTGCTCCACCTGGCGCCACTTGGGATACTTCTTGTCCAGGACAAATTCCAGCCATTGGGGCAGCGAGGCTAAAGCCATCTGGATGAAGTAACCGGCGTGGTCAATCGATTCGGTCAACGGCGCAGTCAGAACGATGAGTTTGCCGCCGCCTGCGGGAGCGTAGCGCGTCGAATCGGTTGCATCCTCTAAGGCTGGATTATGATGCAGGTCTTCCGTCCCGGTGGCCGTTTGCACGAACACGTTTCCTCCCCCTGTCCGGAGTAACGTTGCGGACTAAATACGTCCAAGTGCGCCGAATTATACACTCGAATATGCTTCCTAGCGGCTCAAAGTAAGTCACTACCCTTCATTGACTTGGCTTGCGGGGGAACCTAGAATCCACGAACGTCCGGATTCAGCCCCATGGTCGAGCAAACCATCTCGCACTACCGCATCACCGAGAAGCTCGGTGCCGGCGGGATGGGTATCGTCTACAAGGCGCTGGACACCAAGCTCGAGCGCACCGTGGCGCTGAAATTTCTTCCTGATGGAGTTGCCGTCAGCGACGCGGACAAGAAAGACCTCCTTCGCGAGGCGCGCGCCGCTTCCGGCCTCGATCATCCCAATATCGGCGTCATCCACGGGCTCGAAGAGTCCGATGACCATCAACTTTTTATCGTAATGCAGTACTACGAAGGCGAAACTCTCGCGCACAAGATCTCGCGCGGGGTGATTCCCGCGCGAGAATCGCTCGACCTCGCCACCCAGATCGCCCGGGGGCTCAGCGCCGCGCACGCACTCAATATCGTGCACCGCGACGTGAAGCCCTCAAACATCATTATCACCAGAGAGCACGTCGCAAAGATTGTCGATTTCGGGCTCGCCCGCGTGGTCGCCTCGATCAGCTCCACGCAAAGCATCTCGTCCACTGGAACGCTCCCCTACATGTCTCCGGAGCAAATCCTCGGCGAGCCGATCGACCAGCGTGCCGACTTGTGGGCCCTCGGAATCATGATCGTCCAGATGCTTACCGGCAGCCATCCGTTCCTCCGGCCGAGCACGGCCGCGATGACCTTCGCAATCCTGAATCAGCCGCCCGCGGCGCTGGACGTGGTTCCTACCCCGCTGCAACCCATTCTCTACCGCGCGCTCTCGAAAAAGCCGGAGAACCGTTACGCCAGCGCCGATGACATGCTCCGCGATCTCGAAGCCGCGCGCGCGGAAACTATTTCAAGCCCCGCTGTGCCCGAGGAACCGACGCTCACGCGGGCCATCACCCCGCGCTTGCTGAAGCAGTACATGGAGAACGCCGCCACGCCGAGCTGGACCACGGGCATCTCAAAAAAAACGAAGGGGCTCTTGCTCGGATCATTCGGGCTGCTCGTTATTGCGATAGCCGCCTTCTTGCTCCCTCCGGTACGCGAACGGTTTGCGGGACTCGCCTACGCCAGCGGCGAAAAACATATCGCCGTCCTGCCGTTCACGAATTCCGGCAATGATCCCGAGTACCAGCCGGTCGCCGATGGTTTGATGGACTCGATGACCAACAAACTCTCGAACCTGGAAGCCGCGCAGCAGTCGCTCTGGGTGGTGCCCGCCAGCGTCGTGCGATCACGCAAGGTCATCGATCCCAGTTCCGCTTACCGAGAGCTCGGCGCCACGATGGTCGTCCAAGGAAGCGTGCACCGTAATGGTCCGGATGTCTTCTTAACGGTAGTCTTGATCGATTCGAAGCGCGTACGCCAGATCGGCTCGGCACAACTGGAAGACCGTGGCGGCGACTTGGCGGCGCTGCAAGACCAAGCCGTCACCCACGTGGCCCGGCTGATGAAGGTCAAACTGTCCGAGGAGGCCCGCATACCGACGGGGAGTGCCACGCCGGGCGCGTATGAGTCCTACCTCAAGGCGCTCGGTTACCTTCAGCGCTACGACACGCCCGGCAATCCCGATCTCGCCATTTCCGCGCTGAATTCCGCAATACAGAGGGACCCTCGTTTTGCTTTGGGCTACGCGACGCTCGGTGAAGCGTACCGCCTGAAATTCCTGATGGTTCGTGATCCAGCCTCGGTCGAGCAAGCCTTCGCAGATTGCCGCAAGGCCCTAGAGATCGATAATCGCCTTCCTGCCGTGCACGTTACTCTCGGCCATCTCAACGCAACTCTTGGCAAGAACGACCTAGCCCTCCAGGAATTTCAAAAGGCTCTGGACATCAATCCGCGCGACGCCAGCGCCTTGATGGGCCTGGCCGGTGTCTACGAGCGTACTGGCCGGATCTCAGACGCCGAAGTCTATTACAAACGCGCCATTGCTCTTCGGCCCGACTACTGGGATGGATATCACGCCCTCGGAGATTTCTACGACCGCCAGAAACGCACGCAGGACTGCATCGCACAGTACCGTCGAGCTATCGAACTCACGCCCGACAACCCCGAGACGTACAGCGATCTCGGCGTCGTGTATATGGAGCTGAAGGATTCCCAGTCCTACGCCGCAGCGGAAGCGGCGCTGCAGAAATCCATCCAGCTCGCGCCCAACTATCAGGCCTACACCAACCTAGGCTGGTTGTATATGGAGCAAAAGCGCTATGCCGAATCGGCCGCGGCCACGCGCAAAGCCCTCGAGCTCAATGACAAGGATTGGCGC
>DASWGL010000357.1:0-4994 GCA_036393735.1 Gemmatimonadaceae bacterium
CATATCCGTGGCGAAGAATGAGTGCCTTCTCGTAATCCTCGATCTCGTTCCGAATTATCGCGCCTCTCGGATGCCAGAGAATCAGACCTGGTCCGACGCGTGCGTCGGTCGAGTAAAGGTCAAGCTGCTGCGCCAGCACGCGATGATCACGCCGCTTCGCCTCCTCGAGGCGATGCAAATGCTCCTCGAGATCTTCCTTCTTCCAGAACGCCGTGGCGTAGATGCGCTGCAGCATTTGCCGGTGCTCGTCGCCACGCCAGTACGCACCGGCGGTGTGCAGCAGCTTAAAGTTCCTGAGATAAGACGTGTCGGGGACGTGCGGACCTTTGCAAAGGTCGATGAATGGACCATCGGCGTAGGTCGAGATGATCTCATCGTCCGGGAATTCGCCGAGCCGCTCGAGCTTGAGCGGATCGTCGGAGAAGCGTTTCCGCGCCTCGCTCTGGGATACCTCTTCCCGGACGAACGGATACTTCTCCGCGATCACCTTTTTCATCTCGGACTCGAATTTCTCGAGGTCTTCGGGGGTGAACGGCTTATCGACTTCAAAATCGTAGTAAAAGCCGTCCTCGATTGCCGGGCCGAAGCCGATCTTGGCGTCCGGCCGAAGCCGGCGAACGGCGGTCGCGAGGATGTGCGCGCCCGAATGCCTGAGCACGGCAAGGGACTCCGGGTCTTTTTCGGTGAGAACCCTGAACTCGCCGCCCTTTCGGAGCGGGGTGTTGAGATCGATGATTTCGCCGTCTACCTGCACCGCGATCGCGTCGCGCAGCAGCCGGGGCCCGATGGATGCGACTATATCGCGCGGCAGAGCGCCTTCGGGAACTTCACGGGTGGCGCCGTCGGGGAGCCTCAGCGTCAACATTTTTTGGTATGATTTCGAGTACTGCGGATGGCCTTTATTTTGCTCCCCGTTAAGGTATCGTTTGGAGATACCCTTCGCCACAGGCCATCACGCTATGCTGCCCTTCCGCTTTCGTAACGAGCCACCGTACATCTACGATGAAGAAGAGGAAGAGTCTTCGTCGCGCACTGCGATCTACATCGCTATCGGAGCCGCGGCCGGCTTTGCGGCAGGGGTTCTCATGGCGGAGCGATTCGGAGGATTCAAGGGATTGACTGACAGAATCAAGGACACATTCGGAGGCGGCACCGAGGGAGAAGAAGAAGACTTCGATTACGAGGGACTGGATGAGGATGAGTTCGATCCGGACTTCGACGAAGAACTCGATACGCCCAAGGGATCGCTCAACGGCACCGAAGTACTGGAGGAGAGAGTGCTCGAGGCGTACAGAAACGATCCAACGCTGAGCGAGCGCGCGATCGATATCGGTGCCGTGGAAGATGGCATCATCGAGCTCACCGGCTGGGTGAACTCGGAAGAGGAGGCGCACCAGGCAGTCGTTGTAGCACGCGGAGTTCCAGGTGTCGCCACGGTCGTGAACCGGCTTGGCATCCGTACCGATGAGAATCTCTTCGACGACGCGGCGCATCACTATCAGGATGGCGATCCGCCATTCACGGAGCGCCATTGGGACGGGCAGCAAGTCGGCACAGGCCGTCGCCGGCAGGGCACTTCCGAAGAGATCGACCGGCACGCCGACCCAAAGAACGTTTTGGAAGACAGATCTCTGAAGGAAGACAAGGCGTTCATGGCCGCCGCCGACGAGATTCCGGACGCGGCAGTCCGGAAATCAACGAGGAAGGGCCGCGGCGGACGCACCGATGGGTCCGCTGTGGCGCCGAGCGGAGTTCCAAAGGCCGATCACGTCGCTGACGACTAGCGCCCCGCACCGGGCAACGGCACGCGCCCCGGATCGAGCGCGTAGCGGCACCGGCGCAGTGCTTCGCGGGTAAGACGCGCGGTCTTACCCGCGAAAATGGCGCCCGTTAACTTGCGCCGGAGATGAGCACAACACAGGAGCTTCACGAGCTGCCGGCGCAGTACGACCCCGGCCAGACCGAGCGCGCCGTTTACGAGCGCTGGATCGAGGCCGGAATTTTTTCCGCCGACGAGAAGCGCAGCCGCCGCAACGGTGGGGACCGCGATCCATTCGTGATCATCATGCCCCCGCCGAATGTCACAGCGGCGCTGCACATGGGGCATGGGCTCAACAACACTGTCCAGGACGTGATCATTCGCTGGCGTCGCATGGTTGGCGACGAAACGCTCTGGGTTCCGGGCACCGACCACGCCGGCATCGCCACTCAGAACATCATCGAGAAGCAGCTCGCCGCCGAAGGCAAAACGAAGTTCGATCTCGGACGCGCGGCGTTCGTTGAGCGCACGATCGCATTTGTCGAGGAGACCGGGGGTGAAATCCTGCGGCAGCTGCGCGCGATCGGCGTTTCGGCGGACTGGAACCGCACAGCCTACACGCTCTCGCCGGAGCTGTCGCGCGCGGTGCGGGAAGCGTTCGTCCAGCTCTACGAGCGAGGGCTCATCTACCGCGGCCACCGTGTCATCCACTGGTGCCCGCGCTGCCTCACGTCACTCAGCGACGAAGAGGCCCAGCATAGCGAGGCAATGGGCACGCTATATCACATCACCTATCCCATCGTCGGCGCGAAGGACAACGCCAGTCTCACAGTTGCGACCACGCGTCCGGAAACAATGCTCGGAGACGTCGCCGTCGCCGTTCACCCGGACGACGACCGCTACAAGAAGCTGATCGGCAAGTCCGTGCTGCTTCCAATCGCTAACGTCAAGATTCCAATCATCGCCGACGAGTACGTCGATCCCGCATTTGGAACGGGCGTCGTGAAGATCACGCCGGCGCACGACCCAAACGATTTTGAGGTCGGCATGCGCCACAAGCTACCGATGCCGGTGATCATGGCGCCCGACGGCACCATGGCCAACGGGGTCGACGCGGGCTCACGCGTGCCCGCCGAGCTACTCGGCGCCGACAGATTCGAGGCGCGCGAGCGGATTATCAGGTCGCTCGAACACTCGCGTCAGCTGATCAAGGTCGAGCCGCATCAGCACGCGGTTCGTCACTGCTACCGCTGCGACACCGTTGTCGAGCCGCGACTGTCGGATCAATGGTTCGTAAAGACGACGCCCCTGGCCAAGCCGGCACTCAAAGCGGTTCGCGATGGCACTATTCGCATTTTGCCCGAGCGGTGGGAGGCCGTCTACATCAATTGGCTCGAGAACATTCGCGACTGGAATATCTCGCGGCAGCTCTGGTGGGGACACCGAATTCCAGTCTGGTACTGCGACAAGTGCGACAAGCAGATCGTGAGCCGCACCGACGTGACGGCCTGCGACAAATGCGGTGGTCCCGTTAGCCAGGATGAAGATGTCCTCGACACCTGGTTCTCGTCGTGGCTGTTCCCTATCTCGACCCTCGGCTGGCCCGACAAGGACTCGGCTCCGCTCGCCGCGTTTTATCCAACCGACGATCTGATCACGGCCCCGGAGATTCTTTTCTTCTGGGTCTCACGGATGATCATGGCGGGCTACGCGTTCATGGACGCGGCGCCCTTCCACACTATTTACCTGCACGGAACGGTGCGCGACACCAACCACGTCAAGATGTCGAAGTCGCTCGGTAACGGGATCGACCCACTCGACGTCGTCGCGAAATACGGTGCCGATGCGCTTCGTTACACGGTGATCGCTGGTATGGGCATGGGCGCGGACCTCATGCTCGACCCTCTCAACCTCGAGCGCTCGTTCGCGCCGGGCCGCAACTTCGCGACGAAGCTCTGGAACATCGGAAGGTTCCTGCTCGCCAACGTCGGCACTTCCCCGGTGAGAAGCGTCGACGAGCTTCGTGACAACGAGCTCACGCTGGCCGATCGCTGGATACTCGGCCGATTGAACGTCACGATTCTGGAGGCCGATGCTGCGCTCGGCCCCGCGCGGCCCGAGAAACAGAAATGGCGCCCGGAAGAGCGTCACTCCGGACTTCGTTTGAGTGAATACGCGGAAGCCGCACGACGCTTCGTCTGGAATGACGTCGCCGACTGGTATCTCGAGACCACAAAGGGACGCATCGGTGCGTCGGGAAGCGATAGCGAGGTCGCGCGGGCAGTGCTCACGCACGTCTTCGACCACGCGCTCCGACTGCTGCACCCGATCATGCCGTTCATTACGGAGACTCTCTGGCAACGCCTTCCTTTCCCGGTGGCCGCCGAGCGCTGCGAATTCCTGGCGATTGCGCCGTGGCCGATTCCCCATCCTCGCTCAAGGGATGAAAGCAACGAGATGGCGCGCTTTGACCTCGTTCGCGAAGCGGTGAGTGCTGTCCGGCAGATCCGCTCCGACTACGCGATCCCGCCCGGGAAATCGATGGATGTGATCGTTCAGCCACGAGCCAATGGCGCTCTGTTCAAGGAGCACGCGCCGCTGATAGGGCGGCTCTCGCGCTCTGCGGTAAAGGTGGCTGGTCAGTCTGCCGGTGCCGGCGCGGCGCATTCCGTTCTCGCAGACGGCAGCGAGGTGATCGTTCCCCTCGGCGGATTGGTCGATCTCACCAAGGAATGTGGCAAGCTGCGCTCGGAGCTGGAACAGCTCGAGATTCAGCTTGAATCGCTGTCAAAGCGCCTTCGGAATGAGGGATTCACGAGCAGAGCGCCGGCAAACGTCGTCGCGGCAGAGCGAACAAAAGAAGAGGAATGGATCAAGCGGCGCGAGCAGCTAGCGGAAAAGGTGAAAGCGCTTTGCGGCGGCTAGTCGCCGTCGCGCTGCTCGTGTCGGGGTGCGCTTCTCCCGGCATTCCGCCCGGTGGACCAGTCGATGTTGCGCCACCCCAGATCGTCGAGACCATTCCCGACTCCGGCAGCGTTGGCGTCAAGCCGAAGGAGGTAATGTTCCGCTTCGACGAGACCGTGGCCGAACGCCCGCCTTCCGCATTGACCCTGAGCGATCTCTTCCTGATCTCTCCTCGCGACGGCGTTCCGGAAGCATCATGGCATCGCAGCGCGATCGGAGTCAGGCCCACGCACGGGTGGCGCGCCAATACGCCCTACACGGTGATCATGAT
>DASWGL010000358.1:0-1674 GCA_036393735.1 Gemmatimonadaceae bacterium
GACAGGAGTGATGTCGACGGACGGGACTTTGATGTCAACATCAGGAGCAACGAATTTCACGCGGTGGATTTCGAAGCGTCGCTGAGGACTCGCCACCGTCGATCCTGGTTGAACAGGAATCGGCTCGCGCGGAAAGTAGACGGCGCGAACTATCTCTGTAGTTCCGGCCGGATGTACGTGCGCCTGTGCGGTCGCATATACAGCGATCGCGATCAGCGCCGTGTGAGCCGTAACGCTCACGATTGCGCCACCTGCCGACCGCTCCCGTCTTGATTTCGACTCCAGCAGCGTGTCGAGCATTTCCTCTCCGAGTGGATGCCGCACCAAACCTCTCGGAGTCCTACACGCGATGAAATAGCGCGCGCGTTAATAGTGAATGAAAGACTTCTAACGCTCGCATTAGCGCGCCGTTAACGTCGGCATTTCGCTGCGCGGGATGCCACGTGCTGCATTGAAGTTTGGCCCGAAGCCCCGCCGACCCGCCCATAGCCCCCGGCCGGTAGTCGTAAGTTGCAGTTGCTTCATGAGCGTTGGCCGTCCGTCGCGAGAGGCAGTGTGACGGTAAATAGGCTGCCGCGCCCGAGACGGGACGATGCGGTAAGAGTTCCGCCGTGTGCCTGCGCGATCCACTGGCTGATGGCGAGCCCAAGCCCGAATCCTCCGCGCTCCGACATTCGCGACCGCACCCTGTCCGCGCGCCAGAAGCGCTCGAAGACGTGAGGAAAGTCCGCCGCGGAGATTCCGATCCCCGTGTCCCGCACCGCGAAAGTCGCGTTATCGGGATGACGTCCTAGACCCAGCTCCACTTTGCCACCGGCAGGAGTGTACTTGATGGCGTTCGTCACGAGATTGAGGAAGAGCTGCCTCAGGCGCGTCCTGTCGCCCATGACTACCGCATCTGCCGTGAACGGAAGATTCACCGTCACCCCCTGCGCTTCGCCGAGTATGAGAGCGGTCTCGTAGACCTCCTGGACGAGCGGCGCGAGCTCCACCGGCGCGCGATGCAGGTCGAAACGTCCTTCGTCAGCGCGGGCGAGTGTCAGGAGGCTCTCTACCAGATCGGTCATCCTGCGCACTTCTTGCAGCGCCTCCTCGAGCGCGATCATGCGCTCGGTCTGACTCGACGTCTCCATTATTGCTCGCTCGACGTCGGCGCGCAGCACCGTGAGCGGTGTCTTGAGCTCGTGGCTCGCATCAGCTGTGAACCGACGGAGTCCGGCGAACGACGTCTCGAGACGAGAGATCATCGCGTTGAGCGTCGTCACAAGATCCGCGAAGTCGGTCGTCTCTTCGCTAAGCGCCAGGCGGCGATGTAGGCTGCGTCCATCGGTGATGGCGGCCATTTCGGTTGTAATCTCGTTCAACTGCCGCTGAGTTCGCCCCAGAAAGAGGAACGCTCCCGCTCCTGCCACGCCGATGATGAGTGGCACGATCACCAGAGCATCCAGCATGTATTCGCGCGGGATGGTGCTCGCTCTGGTCGCAATTGCGCCGGAGGCGATCCGGCTCAGGCCACCCGGGTTACCCGCGAGAGAGTGAGAGACGAAGAGGACTTTTTCCTGGAGCGAGTCGAGCGTGAAGATGAGCGCCTCGCCGGATTTCGGCAGGTCAGCGAGCTGGCCTAGCAGTGTGGCCATGTCGGTGCCCTGGAGCCGTATTACGTCATTGGACCGG
>DASWGL010000359.1:0-5453 GCA_036393735.1 Gemmatimonadaceae bacterium
GTCAGCGGTGTTCTACGATGGTGAGCGCGTCCTGGGCGGCGGATTCATCGAGGCTGCAGGACGAGCTCGCTCGCATCTGCCTGTGCTCGCAGCGTAGCTGCTGGGAATCCCGACTCCAGGAATTTGACGTTAGTCAAGCGATATCTGGCTCCGGCCGACCTCTCGGGCACGGAGACGTGGCGGCTAGCCGAGTGGTGCCTCGCGGTGGGAGCGGACGAATTCACGATCGACTGCGTGGGATCCGATGCTCGCGAGGAAGCGAAAGCATGGCGGCCATTCGAGGAAGTCGCGCAGCCATTTTCTCGCGGCGAGAAGACCCGTGAGCGCATGCACGGCCGCACCGCGGATGACCTGACGCGGACCACTCGGCTCTGGGGGCTGAACGCAGTTACGATAGGAGCGTTGAAGGAGGCGCTGCCGGGTGGCCTTCTCGCCTACGACCCTACTGGACGCGGGTGGTTCGAGGACCCGATCTTTTACCGCGACGGAAGTCTTTTGCTGGGCGTTCTCTCCCACGAGGCTTTCGCGGTTCTTCGAATATCAGTTCTCGAATCTGTGCGACTCTCGGCAGCTGGTTTCCCCAGTCACGATGCATTGCCGCGGGTTGGCTGATCGACAGGCAGTTGCTAGCTCGCTCGCCGGGGACTTTGCCTGAATGGGCAACGTCGCGTAACCCTCGCAAACCAATGGAGTGGCTGTGATGCGAAGACGACAGAAGCTGCGGTATTCGACCCGTGTCCTTGTCGTTGCCGGGACAGTGTTGGGCGCCGCGTGTCAGGTGCCGGCGCCCGCGACCGCACCGCGGCCGACGCCGCTCGTGCCACGGCTCGTTCCCTTTCCAGCGTCGATGGTCACGGGCGCTGGAGCACCGTTCAACGTCGTCCGGACTAGCGGCGTCTTCGTGGACGCTAGCAATCCCGAGGTACACTCTATCGGTGAGATGCTGGCGGCCCAGATTCGTCGACCGACTGGCTTCCCCGTCACGGTCTTGCCAATCGGCACGCCGTCGGTTGGCGCGATCATCCTGCGCCTCGTGTCGGACCGTCCTGCTCTTGGGGAGGAAGGTTATGAGCTGAGTGTGACGAGCGATTCGGTCCGCCTCGTCGCGAACCGGCCGGCCGGGCTGTTCCGCGGCACTCAGACCATTCGGCAGCTGCTCCCGGCCGACATCGAGTCGGACATTGGGCTCGAGCGTTATGACTGGCCTATTCCAGCTCTCACGATTGTGGACCGCCCGCGGTTCGCCTATCGCGGCGCCATGCTCGATGTGGCGCGACACTTCTTCACCGTGAAAGAGGTGGAGCAGTACATCGACATCCTCGCGCTGTACAAGTTGAACATGTTCCACATGCATTTGGCCGATGATCAGGGCTGGCGGATCGTCATCAATTCGCGTCCGAAGCTGGCGGCGGTCGGATCCTTGACGCAGGTAGGCGGCGGGCCAGGCGGCTTCTACACGCAGCAGGAGTACCAGGACATCATCCGCTACGCACAGGCCCGCTACATCACGATCGTCCCGGAGATAGACATGCCGGGACACATGAACGCCGGGCTCACTGCTTATCCGGAATTGGCGTGCAGCACACGCCCGTCGGCGCTTTATAGTGGAACCGACGTCGGGTGGAGCACGCTCTGCGTCGACAAGGAGGAGACCTACGCGTTCGTGGACGATGTGGTCCGCGAGATCAGTGCTCTAACGCCGGGGCCCTATTTCCACATGGGCGGAGACGAAGTCCAGACGCTCACGGTGCCGCAATATGTAAAGTTTGTAGAGCGCGTTCAGACGATCGTCAACAAATACGGGAAGACGATGATCGGCTGGGAAGAGATCACGAAGGCGCATCTCAGCCCGAACACGATCGCGCACCAATGGAAGAGCGACTCCGTTACCGCGGCGTTGACCTACGGCTCCAAGTTGATACTCTCGCCGGCGCCAAAGGCCTATCTCGACATGAAGTACACGCCTTCAACGGAGCTGGGGCTTCACTGGGCGGGGTACGTCGAGGTGCGCGATTCCTACGACTGGGATCCCGCGACTTACATGGCCGGTGTGACGGAGCAGAACATCTTCGGCATCGAAGCGCCGATGTGGAGCGAGACCGTTCGAAACATCACTACCGTGGAATACCTGGCGATCCCTCGTCTGCCCGCGATCGCAGAAGTAGCATGGACGCCTCAGGCTTCGCGCGACTGGGAGAACTTCCGCGGGCGATTGGTAACGCACGAGCCGCGCTGGCATTACATGGGAATCAACTACTACCGTTCGCCGCAGCTCCCATGGTAAAGTTGGGCCATATCACCTTTTTGGGGCTGGCCGCGTTCAGCGCGGCTGGCGCGATGGCGCAGGAGCCGGGAGCGTTTCCTCCTCCGAAGACGGAACCGCCGATCGTCACACCCGGCAAAACCAGCGCGGACCCGCCATCGGATGCAATCGTGCTATTCAATGGAAAGGATCTTTCGCGCTGGCGAGACAAGGATGGAGGCGCCGCCAAATGGAACGTGAGAGATGGCTACGTCGAAGTCGCGCCGGGCACGGGTGACATTTTCACGAGCGACAAGTTCGGCGACGCTCAGCTTCACATTGAGTGGGCAACGCCGCCAATCCTGAAAGGCGAAGGACAGGAGCGCGGCAACAGCGGCATCTTTCTGATGGGCAGATACGAGATTCAGGTGCTCGACTCGTATGACAACAAGACGTATTACCACGGCCAGGCGGGCGCGGTTTACAAACAGCACGCGCCGCTGGTAAACACGTCGCGCAAGCCGGGCGAGTGGCAGACCTACGACATCGTCTTTCACGCGCCGAGGTTCGACGAGCAGGGAAAGGTGATCGACCGCGCGCGGGTGACGGTGCTGCACAACGGCGTTCTGATTCAGAACAACGTCGAGATCTACGGAATCACTTACAATGACCGTCCGGCACTCTACATCGCGCACTCACTCGAGGAGCCGCTGCACTTGCAGGATCACGGAAACCCGGTTCGTTACAGGAATATTTGGATTCGAAGATTGTGAGAGCTGCACCTGTTGCAACTGCAGTTCAGGATTAGCTAAGCAGCACTGAGCCCCGATTCGCTCGCGGCTGCGCCCTTTTCCGCCACCGGCTCCCGCGTAGAGAGCCAGAATACGAGCAGACAGCCGAGGGCGAGGACCGCGGCTGCAAGGAACGCCGCGCCGGGAATGTAGAGGCTCGACTCCGGCGCGCTGAAACGGGAAAAGAGGTGCGTCATCAGCGGCGGTCCGATGATCGCGCTCAGCGCGAAAAGACTCGCGACCGCACCCTGCAGCTCCCCCTGCGCGTCCGGCCTGATCCGGTGCGACATGAGCGAGTTTGTCGTTGGCATCACGATCGCCGCGAAAAACCAGCTCGCGAGCCAGGCGAACATCATCCAGCTCGCCGTCGCAAGCCCGAACCCGACGTAGCCGGCCATTCCGGAGACGATGCCAATGAGTGCTGCGCGGCGTTCACCGAGTCGCGGCACGATCAGGCGCATCACTATCGCCTGGCTCGATGCCATCACAACGCCCACGGCCGCGAACGAGGCGCCGATCATTGCCTCCGACCAGCCGAATCTCAGCTTCGTGTAGAACGCCCAGGTGCTCGGCATCACCTGATTCCCCAGCCCCCACAGGAAGAGCGCGAACAAGAGTCCGAGAACGACGGGATGCTTCCTCATCTGGTTGAGAGTGCCGAGTGGATTGGCGCGACGCCACTGGAACGCGCGCCGTCTCTCTGCTGGCAAGGATTCTGGCAGGACGAAGAAACCGTAACAGAAATTGATCAGGCTCAACGTGGCGGCCGCGAAGAATGGGGCGCGTGGTCCCAGAGTGCCAAGCAATCCTCCGATAGCCGGCCCTATGATGAAACCAATTCCAAAAGCCGCGCTCACAACCCCGAAGTTCTGGGCGCGTCTCTCCGGAGGACTGATGTCGGCGACGTACGCATAAGCGGGCGTGAACGAAGCGCCCGCGGCACCCGCGATCGCGCGGCCGACGAAGAGCCAGGCGAGCGTCGGCGCGAATCCCATGATGATGTAATCAATCCCGAGCGCGCCGACAGCGAACAATATCACCCGGCGCCTTCCGTATCGGTCCGAAAGATTTCCAAGAATCGGAGCGAACGCGAACTGCATCGCCGCGAATACGAAGCCAAGCCATCCGCCGTAAATCGCCGCACGACTGAGACTCTCGCCGGTGATCTCCACCAGCAGCTTCGGATACACCGGCATGATGAGTCCGAAGCCGATCGTGTCGAGCAGCAGCGCGACTGCGATAAACGCGAGCGCGTGCCTGGTCTTGGTGCCAGGAGCGAGAGTTCTCAAGTCGGCTACTTCGGCAATTGCAGATCTGAGTTCAGAACGCGACGTGGATATTCAGGTTCGGAGTCTTGAGCTTCGTGAAGAGCCGGAGCCACAACGGGAGATACATCTCCTGGGCGCGTGCGCCGGTGATATCACCGATGTCCATGACCTCCTTCCACCCGAATCCGGTCTTGAGTAGGTCGATTACCTCCGCCTTCGCCTTAGCGTCGTTTCCAGAGACGAACATCGTGTGAACGCCGGGGATCAGCGAAGGCTCGACCATTACGGCGACGGTCACAGTGTTGAGCGACTTGACCACCTTCGCAGTTGGAAATGCGCGCTGGATCTGCTCGCCGATCGAATCTGTATTGCAGACGGCGAGCGTAGGCGGCATTCCCTTCGAGAAATCGAGCGGGTTCGAGACGTCGACGAGTACCTTCCCTTGAAGGTTCTGTGCGCCCGCTGCCTTCAGGACCTCGAGCGACACCATGCCCGGGGTGCAGTTGAAAACCATCTCGGCGTGCGCGGCGGCATCGGCATAGGTGCCTTCGGATGACTTGCTCCTGATTTCCTTGACCCAGGCCCTGGCTTTTTCGCCGCCGCCGGTGCGCGATCCCATGCGTACCTCGTGACCGAGCTTCGCGAGCCTGGTTCCCAACGTCTTGCCGACTACGCCGGTTCCGAGAATGCCGATTCGCATGGGACTGAAATCAACACTGGCTTACACGGGATGCCAGCTGGTCAGTACTTCATTCCGCCGGATTCGGCGAATTCCTTCATCATCCGTTCCTGCTCTTCGGACAATTTCTCCGGAACCTGGATCGATACCTCGACGATCAGGTCGCCTTTCTTCTCGCCCTTCTGGATTCCCTGACCTCGCACCCGGAATCGTTTCCCCGATGGAGTTCCCGGCGGAATCTTGATCGCGACTTTTTTCCCGGCGAGCGTGCGTACGCTGATCTTCGTGCCAAGAGTCGCCTGCGCGATGTTGAGCGGAACGGTCGCGATCACGTCGAGTCCATCCCGCCGATAGAACTTGTCCGGTTGCACGTTGAAGGTGATGATGAGATCACCCGCCGGTCCGCCTTGTGGTCCTTTCCCGCCCTGCCCCTTCAACCTGATCTTGGAGCCGCTGTCCACGCCTGCAGGGAC
>DASWGL010000360.1:0-17550 GCA_036393735.1 Gemmatimonadaceae bacterium
TCCTCTTCGGCTACGCCATTCCATTCACGCACACGGGAGTCAAGGCGAGCTACGCCTTCTCGAGCAAGGTGGCCGGGATGGTCGATGTGGTGAATGGGTGGGACCTCCTGCGCGACAACAATCACTCCAAGTCAGTCGGCGCCCAGCTCACTCTGACACCGATCGTGCCGCTCCAAGTGGTGCTGAACTGGATCGGGGGGCCGGAGCTCGCGAACGACAACCACTCGAAACGCAACGTGTTCGACGTGGTCGCCATTTTTAAGCCGACCAACACGCTGACGCTCGGCGTGAACGGCGACTACGGGACAGAGGACGGCACGAGCCTCGTGAATCCCGGATCCGACGCGACGTGGAAGGGGATCGCCGGCTACGCGACGCTCGCGCTGACAAACAAGTTCTCCGTCGCGCTGCGCGGCGAGACGTTTCGCGACGAAGACGGTGTGCGCCTTGGAACCGGCACCAACGCCACGCTGTCAGAGGGGACGTTGACACCAGCGTACAAGTTCACCGATCACGTCCTGCTCCGCGGAGAGGTGCGCTACGACAAGGCGAACCAACCGATCCTCACCAAGCGGGGAACGCTCGCCGACAAGCAGACGACGGTTGGCGCGAATGTCATCTTCGTTTACTAAGGAAGAGAACTGCAACTGAACGGGTGCGAGTGGTCCGTGGCTAAGATGTCAGTCGTCAGTTCACTACGTCCAGACTTTACCGGTGCCCTTCAGGGTAAAGGCAAAGGCCTGTGCCTTAAGGTATTGAGGGAAGTCTGGGCGTTGTGAACTAATCGCTGGCATCTACGCTACTGACAGCTGGCACCCGTTCAGTTTGCATTTCTACGCCACTGACGTCTCGCACCCGTTCTGTTGTAGTTATCAGTCACCCGTTCAGTTTATCGTTGCCAGTTCCCGCTTCCCTCCCCGAGCAAGACTCCACTTGAGCGCCGGCGGCGTGATCAGTGTGGTCAACATCACCATGATCACGACCGCCGAGTACGTCGCCGCGTCGATGATGTGCTCACCGTGCACGACAAGCGTGAGGCCGATGTTGGCGAAGATGAGTCCGACCTCGCCACGGGGAATCATCCCGATTCCGATCGACAGCCAATCGAGCCTCGAGCCCAACGCGCCGAGGGCGCAGGCCTGCTTTCCAACCACTGCCGCCAGCGTCAGCACCGCCGCCAGGCCGAGGATCTCCGGTCGCATAAAGGTGCTAAGGTCGACGCGCATCCCCATCAGCACGAAGAAGACCGGGACCAGAAACGAAGAGATTGGGCGCACCAGATCTTCGAGCTGGCGTTCCTCCTTTGCCGCGAAGTCACGGTAGTGCAAGTCCTCGAGGATCAGCCCCGCTGCGTAGGCGCCGACGATCGGCGCCAGCCCGATGACCGATGCCAGCCACGCGAGCGTGAAGCAGAAGACGAGCGCCGTCGCGAGCAGCACACCGCTTCCGCGCAATTTTGACGCGAAACTAAACAACCTCGGCGAGAACACGACGCCGAGCGAAAGCGCACCGAACAGAAAGACGAGCGCCTTGCCGAGTACGAGGGCGAGCGCGCCATACGAGAGAGCCGCGCCCGAGTCCGCCGCCGCGATGACGGCGGCGACGGCGGCGAGCACGACCAGCCCAAGTACGTCGTCGATCACAGCCGCGCCGAGGATGATGCGCGCTTCCGGCGATTGGGCGTGCCCCAGATCCTTGAGGACGCGGGCGGTGATCCCGACGCTGGTCGCGGTGAGTGCGGCGCCGAGGAAGGCGTGGACGTAGACGCTATGCTCGGGCAACAGCAACGCTCCCACCCACCAGCCAAGCGCCCACGGCGTGACGACGCCAAGTACCGCCACGACGAGAGAGCGCAGTCCCACCTGCATCATGTCGCGGATGGTGGACTCGAGCCCAACCTCGAAGAGGAGGATGATTGCGCCCAACTGCGCTATCACTCCGATCGTCGCATTGGCGGTGATGAATTGGAACCAGTCAATGCCGAGCAGTGACAGATTGCCGACGAGCACGCCGACGACAAGCTCACCGAGCACCGCCGGTTGGCCGATGCGCTCGGCGGCGTCGCCACCGAGCTTGGCGGCGGCGAGAATGACGGCGAGCGCCAGGACGACGGGCGCCAACGTATCGCCGTGGGACGCAGCAGCCGCCAACGTGTCGCCGTGAGACGCAGCGGCCGGCGCCTGGAGGAGAGCTAGAAACACGTCGTCAGCTTACGCGGATACGGCGCTGGGCAGCGCTGCTGCAATCGCGCGCCCTACATCTACGGTCGAGTAGGACATTGCTCCGGTCGGCGCAATATCGACAGTCACACAGCCCTCCTCGATTGTCTCAGAGACGGCTTGCTCTACAGCGCGCGCTTCCTGCTCGAGACCAAATGAATGTCTGAGCATCAGCGCCACGCTAAGAATGGTGCCGATCGGATTCGCGATCCCTCGGCCCGCGATGTCGGGCGCTGAGCCGTGGATCGGTTCGTAGAGTCCGCGGCGCACGTGGGGGCGCTTCCCGTTTCGCGCGACAGGTTGGTCGCTCCGGGTGGCCATAAGCTCCCTGGCGCTGTGGCCCACTGAGGCTGATGCCTCTTCGTCTGACGCAGCGGTGTCGTCGCCGAGCGACGCCGAAGGAAGCACGCCCAATGATCCGGCCAGCATCGACGCTTCATCTGTGAGGATGTCGCCGAACATGTTCTCCGTGACGATCACGTCGAAGCTGCGAGGATCCCGGAGAAGCTGCATCGCGCAGGCGTCCACGAGCAGATGGTCGAGCTCGACATCGGGGAACTCCTCGCGCAACACTCGACTGACGGTCGAGCGCCAGAGACGCGAAGTCTCGAGCACGTTCGCCTTGTCCACGGATGTCAGCTTGCGCCGCCGGGTGCGCGCGAGCTGCGCGGCTACGCGTGTCACGCGCTCGATCTCGAAAGTCGTGTACACACATTCGTCGACCGCGCGCTCGCCGCCGGGCACTTGTTCGCGGCGCTTGTCGCCGAAATAAATGCCGCCCGTGAGCTCGCGTACGAAGACGAAGTCCACGCCCTCCAACCGCTCGGCGCGCAGCGGTGACGCCGCGGCGAGCGATGGGTGCACGGTCACCGGTCGCAGGTTGGCGTACACCTGCAGCTCCCGACGCAACCCGAGTAGACCCTGCTCGGGACGCTGACGTGTGTCGGGATTGTCCCAGCGCGGACCACCGACCGCGCCGAGCAGAACGGCGTCGGCGGATTTGCAAAGGTCGACTGTTTCAGCCGGCAGAGGCGTGCCGCGCGCATCGAGAGCGCAGCCGCCGATCAGTCCCTCGCGCAGCTCGATCGCATGATCCCACCGCTCAGCAACCGCGCGGAGCACGCGGGCGCCTTCGGCCACTACCTCCGGACCGATCCCGTCGCCCGGCAGCAACGCAATCGTCAGCGCGTGCACACGCGGCTGGTGTGCGTCGACTCGTAAGCGGCGATCGCAGCGTCCTGTTCGAGAAGGAACCCGAGCTCGTCAACGCCGTTCAGCAAACAGTGCCGGGCGAACGGATCCACCGAGAAAGCGTGCGTCGTCCCGTCGGGGAGCGTCGCGGTCTGCGTCTCCAGATCAATTGTCACCTGCTCGCGCGGTGACTCCGCCAGCTGCTCCAGCAGCGTGGCGTGCGCGGATGCCGAAAGAGCGACAGGAAGCAATCCCGTCTTGAGCGCGTTGTTCCGGAAGATGTCGGCGAAGCCGGTGCTGATGACGGCGCGAAAACCGAAATCGAGCAGCGCCCAGGGTGCGTGCTCGCGCGATGAGCCGCAGCCGAAGTTGTGGCCCGCGACGAGGATCGACGCGTCGCGCGTGTTCGGTGAGCTGAGCGGGAACTCGGGCCGCGGCTGACCATGCGCGTCCACGCGCCAGTCGGCGAAGAGATGTGCGCCGAGTCCACGACGCTCGATCGTCTTGAGAAAGCGCGCCGGAATGATCTGATCCGTATCCACGTTCTCGGCGGGCAACACGATACAGGAAGACGTGAGCGCGATGAACGGCTCCATCACTTTCGCATTCACGAAAGACTCCGCACGTCGGCGATGGCACCGCTCACAGCCGTCGCGGCTGCCGTGAGGGGACTGGCTAGAAACGTCCGGCCGCCCTTGCCCTGACGTCCTTCGAAGTTGCGATTGCTGGTGCTCACCGCGCTCTGACCGGGCTCGAGCTGATCGCCGTTCATCGCGATGCACATCGAGCAGCCCGCTTCCCGCCATTCGGCGCCCGCTTCCATGAACACTCGATCGAGTCCTTCCGCTTCGGCTTCTCTCTTCACCGTGCGCGAGCCGGGAACGACCAGCATCCGCACGCCGGGCGCGACATGCCGTCCGCGCATTATACCTGCCGCTTGGCGGAGATCGGAGATGCGCGAATTGGTGCAGCTCCCTACGAATACGACGTCGACGGCGCGGCCGAGTAGCGACTGTCCCGGCTCGAGCGCCATGTAGCGAAGAGCCTTGTCGAGATCCGCGCGCTCGGCTCTGCTTCCGGCATCGCTCGGGTCGGGTACACGTCCGTCGATCGGGATCGCCATCGACGGGTTCGTGCCGAACGTGATCATCGGAGAAAGGTTCGCAGCCTCGAGGTGCACGGAGCGATTGTAGGATGCCGTCTCATCTGGTGATAGCCCGCGCCACCTGGCGACCGCGGTGTCCCACTCAGCGCCTGTGGGTGCGAAGGGACGGCCAGCGATGTACTCGAACGTGGTGTCGTCCGGCGCGATGAGACCGGCGCGCGCGCCCGCCTCGATCGACATGTTGCAGATGGTCATCCGCTCCTCCATGCTGAGCGAGCGAATGGCCGAGCCGGTGTACTCGAGCACGTGGCCAGTGGCGCCTCCGATGCCGATCTTCGCGATGATGGCGAGAATAATGTCCTTTGCTGTAACACCGCGAGGAAGCGTACCATCAATGCGAAGCTCCATGTTGCGCGGCTGGCGCTGGAGCAGAGTCTGGGTGGCGAGCACATAGCCCACCTCGGATGTGCCGATTCCGAATGCGAGCGCCCCGAATGCGCCGTGAGTGCTGGTATGGCTGTCTCCGCAGACGATCGTCATGCCCGGTTGCGTGAGGCCCTGCTCGGGCCCGATCACGTGGACGATTCCCTGGCGGCTGTCATCGAGGCCGAAGAGCCGGATCCCGAACTCCTCGCAGTTGGTCTCGAGTTGCTCGAGCTGCGCCGACGCCTGAGCGTCGAGCACCTGGAGACGACCGCCCGAGCGCGGAGTGGTCGGTGTCGAATGATCCATGGTCGCCAGCGTCAGGTCCGGCCGGCGGACCGTAGCTCCACGGCTTCGCAGCTCGGCGAACGCCTGCGGCGACGTCACCTCGTGCACGAGGTGGAGGTCGACGTACAGGACCGCCGGGGTGCCCGTGGTTTCGGGGCGAACGAGGTGATCGTCCCAGATCTTCTCGAAGAGAGTCCGTGGAGATGTCATCAGGCGAAGTGCGACGGGACTAACTGCAACGTACGACTACCGGCCGGGGGCTGTCGGCGGTACGGCTGATGGCTGCGAGCGAGCTTACTCATGATTTCTTTGATCATCGCATTTACGTCCACTATTCAATCGTTCGGAAGTGACCAATCGTGTTTCTGGGTGAGCCCGCAGCCAACAACTGCGCCTCTGACAGCCCCCGGCCGGTAGTCGTCAGTTTGCAGTTTCAAACAAAAAAATCGGCCCCACCGTTTAGAGAGGGGCCGCCATGAATCCCGGTTCGCGAAAACTTACGCGTGCGCCGGTGGGCCGCCTCCCGTTGCGAGAGCCGTATTAAGTCGAATGAAGAGGTTTGGAAAGCCGAGCTGAAGCATGAGCGAATTGGCGTGTGTCGCACCAGCGCGTAAGCGCGCCGGTGAGTTGGCAATGTATTTCTCGCCTGCGCGGAGGTCAAGCACGCGAGAACCGATTCGATCTTTACTTTTGCCGCATCCTGATCTAGCTTGTCACTCATGACCGGTTTCTGGTTTAGCGCGACCTATTACTACGGCTTCTTCGGTTACAACCGATGGGGGCTCCGGTCGCGCGTGCGGTAACGTTCAAGCTTCAACCTCGCAGACAGACCACGGGCCTCCGCAATCGCGGGGGCTTTTTCTTTCCCGAGCCCACGCGAAACGAGAGACCTGATTCTCAACTTTCACGTCGGGGCAGTCATGGCAATATCCGAGTCGATGCACGCGAAAACCTTGCGACCTCAGGGAAGCGGTGGATTTCCCGCGAAGGATCTGTCGCGTCCATATCGTCTGGCGGCGCATCCTTCGGGGCCGCGAGCAACTCGGCCAGTGCGCGTGAGCGATACCGTGACAATCGGAGGCGCTGCGATCACCATGATTGCTGGTCCCTGCTCGGTTGAAAGTGTCGAGATGATCGTCAGCGTTGCCAACCGTGTGAGGAGTCTCGGCGCAGTGATGCTGCGGGGAGGCGCGTTCAAGCCGAGGACGTCACCCTACTCCTTCAACGGGCTCGGGGCCGAAGCGCTGGGCTTTCTCGAGTCGGCACGCGCCGCGAGTACTCTTCCGGTTGTGACCGAGGTCATGGACACGCGGCAGGTCGAGCTTGTTGCTCGTAGCGCGGACATGCTTCAGGTTGGTGCGCGCAACATGCAGAATTTTTCCCTGCTGGAGGAAGTGGGCCGCTCCGGTCGGCCGGTGCTGCTCAAGCGGGGTCTGTCGGCGACGATTACAGAGCTGCTGCTGGCCGCCGAGCACGTGATGGCAGCGGGAAACAGCAATGTCGTTCTGTGCGAGCGCGGCATTCGCACGTTCGAGAGCTCGACCCGCAGCACGCTCGATGTTTCAGCGATCCCGGTGTTGAAAGAGGAGACGCATCTGCCCGTCATTGTGGATCCGAGTCACGCGGGAGGACGTGCGCGGCTCGTCATTCCCCTCACGCTCGCTAGCATTGCCGCTGGAGCGGACGGCATCATGGTGGAGGTTCATCCGGACCCGGAGGCCGCGCTCTCCGATGGCGATCAATCGCTCACGCTCGAGATGTTCGCCGAATTGATGCGCGCGGCTTCGCCGGTCGCGCACGCGGTGGGACGAACGCTCTGGAGCCCGCCGGACTTATAATCCTGATGCAATGTTTGGCGCGATCACAGTATGTTGACCGCGCGAGCAGTGAGAAGTATCACGGTTCCAAATGCAGTTCCAGCCTGGACCATCATCATGAGCTTCGCCCATCGCGTGAGCACCAGCACATCCGTCGGAGAGAAGGCGGTGCACGTATAGAAAGAGATCGCGAGGTAGTCGATGAAGCCCGGTCGCCAGCCTTCGGCTTCCGCGACCGACACGCCCTTTCTTCCGGGCGCATCGACAGCCATCTGCGGAAAGAGGAACGCGCCTTCCATATGGGCTCTGCGTCCATCACGGGCGCGCGGACCGCCCGCATCGAGTCGCCAATACCACGCAGCACCCACGATGACGTTGGCAAACCAAAGAATCGCCGCCGATCGCAACAGCATGGGGGCCGGTTCGTTATGGTGCAGCAAGCCGTCCACGAGCGTCAGAAGGCTGTACAGCATCGAGAGAGTCAGTAGACCGAGGTTGGAGTAGCTGAAAAGGTCGGTCAGTTTGTTCCGATTATGCTTGTGAGCGAGGACGGCGCCCGTCAACAGAATGACATTCGTCGGCACGAGGGCCAATGCTGGCGCAAGAGTGAGCGAGCGCGGCAACGCCAGGGGCAACAGTGCCGCCGCAAATAGAGCAATAGCGGCGGGCCAACGTGGTTCGGGCTCGAGACCAGTCTGCGCGGTCACGGTGTTCCGAAGGAGAGGGATTGATAATGCAGGCTTAGGTTGATGTTACCTCTCAAGGTCTATTGTTCAGATCGGGCGCCAGATGGCGAGCAGTCAAAGCTAGCGCTCGCATATGTCTTTGCATCAAAGCGAACACCCCAGCAATTATTGGTGCACCTAGCTGGAGTAGCGGCGATGAAAATCACGTTCACCTTACAGGCAGATTACACGAGACGCAAATCTATCTGCGAGCTGCAGTTGCGCTAAGCCGGATTCGGGGATTGTATCCGAAGATTCGAACGAGGTGACGCCGAGCGTTCGACTCAAGTCTTATAGGGCATATGCGATCTCTTCCGATTCTTGGCGTCACACTCGCAACTGTCGTTCTCTTCAGCGCCCAGGTGGGAGAAGCACAATCCTCGAAGCCGCGCGTCGCTGATAGTACAGAAGATCGGACTGACGACGTTTCGCCGCGGTTTGCCACAGGCGTGACCGCCGGTGCCATGAGCTTCACAGGTGGACGCAGCGAACAGGCGTTGAGCGTTCTCTTGCAGTTTCGGCCTGTCTCCTGGCTTTACTTCAGTGCAGCGCCGGGGTTCGGGCGTACCACATTGGGGACGTTGTCTTCGCAAGGATTGACGGACATGCCGCTCGCGTCCGCCGCGCAATATTCGGCGGCAAGCCTTCCCTGGTCTCCCGCCTTTACCGGATTCGTCTCCACTTTGCTCTCGACCGGACAGTCTGGATCAACGCTTGGCATTGGGCGGACATCGCTCGCCGTTGGCGCCGGTCTGAGTGTTTCGCCTGCGCGCCACACCTATCTATCGGCCGATGCGTCACGGCCCGTTACAACTGGCACCGGCAACGGCTCGGCGGACGTTTGGATCTCGCGTTCGGTGGGCCGCGTCACGCCGAGTTTGGGATACAGCGCGGAAATTGGAAATGTGGATTCCGCGGCGACGCTGGCACGTTCGATCGCGGGTGGGGTCGCTTTTTCGATTGCCTACCCGATCACGCTGGCGATTGACGGGAGTCACGGACTCAGTTCCGGAGCACCGAAGTGGGCGGTTTCCCTGAGCCTGGGGACGGCGTTCTCCGGGATCTCGCCTATGAGTGGTGGAATCTTCGGGCGACTCAAGAATGCGTTTGGCTCGAGAGCGACTTCGTCAAGTGGATACTCCAAAGCCCCGAATAGCGGCACGAGCTGCAAAAGGCTGGGCACTTGCTGAGCGTCTCGCGCGAAGTATGCAGTATTGGTTTGTCAGAAGCATGCAGTATGCGTTTGTCATCTGTATGCAATGTTGGCAAAGTGACCGCGGCGGTTAATGCTGTAGTCTATGTCAATGAGTACGAAGCGACGTCTTACCAGATGAAAGAAACCAGGCCCGCCCGTTAAAAAACGGTCGCGCGGGCGTTCGAATCGAATCACTTCAACCGAGGTCACCATGAATTCCCTGCATAAGCTCGCTATTGCAACCCTGATTATCGCCGTGCCATCGCTTGCCGTAGGCCAAGGCAAGGCGGCACCCAAGGCGCCGCATCCCGCCCCGCCCGTCGTCATGGGCAAGAGCGCGCCAGTCCGTCAGGACGACCGCCCCGACAAGATCGCCGACAAGGCTGAGCGCAAAGCAGATAGAACCGCCGACCAGACCGCGCGGAATGCGGACAAGGCTACCGACAAAACCGACCGCGCCGAACTCAAGTTCGCGCACGATCAGAAGCTTCTCACCAAGGGGATTCGCTTGACGCCCGCGGAAAAGAAGCAGTTGAAGGCGATCGAAAAGAAGTACGACGCGGATTTCCGCGATCTTCGCAAGAAAGAGGTCGCCGCGGACAGGGCCGCCAAAAAGAACGGAACGGCCGACTCGGACGTGGCATTTCAGACCCAGCTTGCGCAGCTCCAGGCGCAGGAGCGCACCGATATGCGTGCGGTTCTCACCACGCAGCAGCAGTCGATCTTTGACAGCAACGTGACCAAACTTTCCACCCGTAAGTAAGTAGCCTTTCTTTGGACACAACGCCCGGCGATCTATTCGCCGGGCGTTGTGCATCGTGGGACCGCACAGCTCTCCCTTACTCGGCAATTGGCGTTGGGATTCCCGGGCTCACTTCGCGTAGGGGGCCAGCCCCATCTTCTCGATGATCTTCTGAAAGCGCGGATCTCCCCGCAGCGGCGTGAAGATCGGGCTCGTTAGCGGCGTCACGTAGTCGGTGAGACTATCCTCGTGCTTATCGACCGCGCGATCCAGCCAGAGCAGTGCATTGTCGTTATCGCCGAGTCCGAGGTACGCCAGAGCAACATTCAGCGGCTCCTTTGCGCCGTTACGCTCGAATTTCCTGAGCATCGCCGTCGCTTCCGCGCGGTGCCCGCCCTGCGCCAGTGAGTACGCAGCCATGCCCGCCTTGGATTGGCCGTACCCAACCCGCAGCCAATCGGCCGCCGCCGAGTCGTACTTGCCGCGCAGCGTTTCACTTATGGCGACGCCATCGAACTTCTGAGCGTCGCGCGCCTCCTTGCATGGTTTTTCCGCCAGAAGGTAAGCGCCGATTGTCGACGCTCTTTGACACAGGTTGTCGGCAATCACCTGCGACAGAGGGTCGAGCGCGCGAGCGCGCTTGATTTCGGCGAGTGATTCCCGCGTACGCCCCACATCGTTCAGCCAGAACGAGTACCACTGGTGTGCGGTCGGATAATCCGGATTGAGCGCGATCGCGCGCTGGTACTCATACTCCGCCTCCGCCCAACGCCAATTCCAGTTGAGCGCCGCTGCCAGAGCCGTGTGCGGCTCGGCGAGGGTACTGTCCAGCGCGAGGGCGCGCAAAGCGGCCGTTCGTGTGAGATCGAGCGATTCCCGAATCGGAAAGCTGTCGTACCCTCCGTACTGCGGCAACAACGCGTAGCTGCTCGCGAGCGCCGCGTACGCGCGGGCAAATGAGGAATCCTTGGCAACGGCGCGCTCGAAATCCTTGATCCCTTCCTGGATCGAGGATATGCCGCGCTTGTTCCACTCGAAGCGGCCGCGCAGATAAAGGTCGTACGCCTCTGGATCCGTCGTCCCGCGACTTTCCGCTGCGACCGCTCCAGCCTTTTCGCCGCGCAGCTTCGGCGTGAGCTCGGTCACAATCGCTTTCGTCAGCTCGTCCTGAACCTGAAACACGGAATCGGCTGGACGCTCGAAGCGATCGGTCCAAACCACCAGGCCGCTGTGCGCATCGGTAAGCTGCGCTGTGATTCGCAAGCGGTTCCCCGCGCGACGAACCGTGCCTTCGACGAGTCCGCCGACGTTGAGCGCCCGGCCAATCTGCTGGGCCGGAACGGCCTTCCCCTTGAACGCGTACGAAGACGTGCGCGACGCGACGCTGAGCCGGGGCACGCGAGAAAGAGCCCGCGCCAGCTCGTCGGTCATTCCGTCCGAGAAGTACTCGTCCTGAGGATTGCCGCTGTTGTTCGCGAATGGTAGCACAGCGAGGGTGCTGATCACTGGCGCGCCTCCACCTGAGCCCGAAAAGCGACGAACCCAATTGGCAATCGGTCCGCGCAGCATGATCGCCGCGGCGAGTAGAAGCAAGACGACGCCGACGAGGGCGCCAAGTTTCCACCTGGCTAGCGGCAGGCGCAGCGATGCGGAATCGTCCAGCACTTTGATCACTTCGCGCGCGGACTGCGGACGCTCGGCTGGCTCTTTCTCCATCGCGCGCATGATGAGCGACGCGAGCGGCGCGGGAACATCACAACATTCATCGATCGGCTGCGGTTTTTCCGCGATCTGAGCGGCGATCAATTGCTGCGCGGTTTTCTTGCCGGGAAATGGATGCACGCCCGAGATCAGCTCGTACGCGACGACGCCCCAGGCGTAGAGATCGGTGCGCTCGTCGACGTGGTCGCCGGCCGCCTGCTCCGGCGACATATAGCCGGGCGTGCCGACCGAAGAACCAGCGCCGGTGAGAGTCTTGCCGCGTGGTTGAGTCAGCGCGGCGTTGATGGCCTTGGCGATTCCGAAGTCGGTGACGACCGCGGTTCCACCCGACAGCAGCACGTTCTCGGGCTTGATGTCGCGATGCACCACGCCGTGCTCGTGCGCGTACTCGAGAGCGCGAGCGATGTCGCCAAGTATCCGCACCGATTCGCCGAGTCCGGGCTGGGGCCCCTGTTGCATTCTTTGACGGAGACTGAGCCCTTCGATGAAGGGCATACTATAGAAAGGCAGCGCGCCCGCGGCGCCGGCGGTCAGCACCGGAACGATGTTGGCTTGTTGAAGCTTGGCGACGAGCTTGATCTCGCGCGTGAAGCGCTCGACGTTCAATGTCGCCGCGAGTTCCGGCATCAGGATCTTGATGACGACGTCACGACCCAGCGATTCGTCGCGCGCCACGAAGACGAGCGACATGCCCCCGCCACCAAGCTCGCGCTGGATTGTGTAGTTCGCGCCGAGTGCGCGCTGGAGCATCCGCTTCAGATCGTCAGTCAGGATTCCCTGGGGGTGACTGGTCGGTTCTAATTTAGGGCGGCGCGTCTGGAGCGGGGCGAGCGGCCTGGTAAAGCTCCTGGGAGCATCTAATTTAGGCCCGTGTCCACACAAGTAATCTTCCTCTTCGGACGCCCGGGCGTCGGTAAGCTCACCGTCGGCGAGCTGCTCTCGGCCGACACGGGGTACCGACTCCTCCACAACCACGCGGTAGTGGATCTCGTGACCTCGCTCTTCTCCTTCGGGTCGCCTCCCTTCGTCGCGCTCCGCGAGAAGCTCTGGCTCGACGCCATCGACGCCTGCATCACGGCGAAGCAATCGGGTGTGATCATGACGTTCGCCCCGGAATCGACGGTCACGGACGAATTCATCCCGACGCTCAAGAAGCGCGTCACCGCCCGCCGCGGCGCTCTTCGGTTCATCGAGCTGCGCTGCGACGACGCCCAACTCGAGACCCGACTCACGGCTGAATCGCGCGGGAGATTCGGCAAGCTGCGGGATGTCAATCAGTTCCGACAGCTCGACAAAGACGGTGCCTTCGATCGGCCGAAGATGCCCGCCGCTGAGCTTGTTGTGGACACGACGGGCCGTGACCCGCTCGAATCGGCACAATTGATCGCGAATCATTTGCGTCAGGCTGGGGTCAACCCGAGACGCCGCCGGAAAAACTCCTAGCCAGGCTGCTGCAAAGCTCTTAGGTCCCTGCTTCGGTACTGTGGATCTGAAGGCGGCGCAACCATCTGTATTCACAACGCTACAAACCCGTCGCCTCTGGTCGCGCAGATCAGATTTTCGTAGGTTGACTCACTATCAGAGAGACTGAAGCATGTCTCTTCGTGATCAGCTGCCTTACTCATTCTGGGGATTCCTCTATGAAGTGGCGCGCTCTCTCACGATCGCTGCGATTCCCTCTTCTCCTCGCGGCCCTCTCCTTCACTCCAACACTCCTTTACGCTCAGGCGCAGGCAACCACGGGCGTCATTCGCGGCGTTGCCACCGACTCGAGCGGCAAGCCCGTCTCCGCCTTCGTCACGGTCCGCAACACCGAGACGAATTACACGCGCACCGTCAAAGCCAGCGACGAGGGCGTGTTCGTAACGACGCTTCTTCCACTCGGCACTTACAACGTCTCGGCGCGGGCCGTCGGTTACTCTCCGACGATCAAGTCGAACGTCGCCGTCACCCTCGGCCAGACGGTCGATCTTCCCCTCATCCTCGCGCGCACTACGACGCAGCTCGCGGGCGTCACCGTCGTAGCGCAGGTCCCGACCATCGATCCCACGCTTTCCGCGGAGGCAACGCATCTACCCGCAGAGGTCGTTGGCGCGCTCCCGAATAACGGGCGCAACTATCTCAACCTGACGCTTCTCACCCCGAACGTTGCGGTTACGCAAGGCCCCGACGGCGATGTGCTGAGCGTCGGCGGACAGCGCGGCATCCACAACAACGTCTCGGTCGACGGCGCCGACTTCAACAATCCGTTCTTCGGCGAACAGCGCGGAGGCCAGCGGCCGCCATTCACGTTCAATCTCGACGCCGTGCGCGAGATGGTGGTGGTCGCACAGGGTGCGAACGCGGAATTCGGAAGATCGAGCGGCGGGTTCGTCAACGTCATCACGAAGAGCGGCACCAACGATATGCACGGCACGTTGCACTACTTCGGAAAGGATGGAGCGTTGTCGTCGGATGCGTCGCATGCGAACCTCACGCTCAAGCCAGACTTCCGGCAGCATCAGTTCGGCGGGACGTTGGGCGGCCCGCTCATGCAGGACAAGCTCTTCTTCTTCATCGCCTACGATCAGCAGGTTTACTCAGAGGTGAAGCAGAAGACGCGCCCCTCGACCCCCGCGCTCGACTCTCTCAAGACCTACCTCGCCACTGCGTTCAGTGGCGCCCTGGCTCAGGACTTCGGACCGATCAGTCGCACCAACGATGCGCAGGTGGCGATGGTGAAGCTCGATTGGCGCATCAACGAGGTCCACAACGCCTCACTCAAGTACAACTACACGAACTCGAAACAGGACAACGGTACTTTTGACGTCGATACCTGGGCACGCAGCGCCAACGCGATCGAGAAGGATTTTTCCAACGCGGTCAACGGCAGCCTCGTGTCGCATCTAACCAACACCATCGACAACGAGTTCCGATTCCAGTTCGCTCGCGAGGACAGGCCGCGCCCATATGCAGGGCCGCTCATCCCGGGACAGAGCAGGCCGTTCTCCGATACAGGAATGGATTTCGCCTCGGGGTTCCGGTTCGGCGAGCCGTTCTTCATTCCGATAAAATCGTACGACACCCGCGTTCAGGCACTCGACAACGTTTCATGGGTGAGGGGAAACCACATCTTCAAGACAGGCTTCGAGTACAACAGGACGGCCGAGCACCAGACGTTCATCGGCTTCGCGAATGGGCGGTTCATTTTCAATTCGGTGACGAGCTTCGAGAACTACGTGAGGCTCGGAAACCTCTACGTCGAGTGCAGCACCGCTGCCGGCGTATTTGTCAGCAGCAACACGACGGGTGCGTGTCCGCCTCCGCTCGTCATTTCCGGCCCGGTGCAGCTCTACCTCCAGCAGGCCGGGGTGAATGGTCTCTCCGTAGAAGCTTCCGGAACACAGGTGATCCCGCAGCAGGATATCGGCGTGTTCATCCAGGACAACTGGAAAGCTACGCCCACTCTCACCGTCAATTACGGCCTCCGGTGGGAAGGACAGAAGGAGCCCGACCCGATCACACCGCCGTCGACAGTCTTCTTCTCTGGTTTCGTCGGAAAGACTGTGACGAACTCAGCCGGTACATTCAGGTTCCCCTCGAACGGGAAGATTCCCTCTGACTGGAAGATGTTCCAGCCTCGATTGGGTCTCGCGTGGGATGTAAATGGCGACGGTAAGGATGTCGTGCATGCAGCGGCTGGAATCAACTACGCGCGCATTCCGGGACTGAACCTCGCCAGCGCGCGCAGCACGAACGGCTCGATCGGGCAGACGATCTTCCGTAATAGCGCGCTCACGGGAGTTCTCGGTCCTCCGCCTCCCTACAACTCACTGCTGCCAGCGCCCGCTGGTGCTCCGTTCCGCCCGGACATCTTCGTCTACGACGAAAACTTCAAGAATCCGCGGACGATGAGCGCTTCGATCGGCTACGACAAGGAGATTTTCCATAAACTGGCGGCGTCTATAGAGTACATGTACGCCAGAACTGACAATCTCACGCGCTTCATCAACCGCAACGACGCCGTGTTCGGCTCCCCATGGACGACTGGACTCAATGGCACCGCTAACGGAGTCGGCACTCTAACCACAGTCGAGAGCTCGGCGAAGTCACGCTACCAGGGAGTTACTCTCGGACTTGGCAGGTTGGCCGACCCCGATTTCCAGTACGAGGCGAACTACACGCTGTCGGTTGACAAGGCCGACGACGACAACGAGCGCGATCCTTTCAGCTTCCGCTACGCTCGCGCCGACAGGCTCGATCGGGAGTACAACTACAGCGATCGCGATCAGCGTCATCGCCTGAACCTGTGGGCGCTTTACCACTTCCCGTTCGACATCTACGGCAACACCCGCTTCTCTTTCTACTCGGCCCAGCCGACGTCGGAGAAGTGCATCAACAACCAGCCGAGCGGGCAGCGCGCGACATCGCCTACGGACAGAATCTGCGCCAACGGCACGATCCTGCTGCGGAACACGATTCGCCGCGACAACGCGCTCGCGAGCTGGGATATCAGACTTTCGCGTCCCTTCCGCGTGAGAGGGCGGGGTCAGCTCGAGGCGCTGGTTGAGGTGTTCAACGTCTTGAATCGCGACAATTTCCGCGATCCTTCCTCGGCATCGCTGCTGTTCAACTTTGACGGGACGATTCGCAATGGACTTGGCGATCCCCGGCAGATACAGGCTGGAGTGAGGTACGGCTTCTAACTTCTCGGCGTGTGGAACTGTGAGCCGGATCGAACGGGACGAGTTTTTGCTCGTCCCGTTCGTGTCGAGAATCCCCAAGCGGGGAGCTGAAAGCTTTGCAGTTTGTTGGAAGAAAGCTTGCATACTGGCGGTCTTGTAGTTGAAGGGATGGGATCAGCACTGAAGCACTCGCAGCATCTCCACGCTGCGTGGGAGGCACCATGATTCAAGCGCAAGAGGTTGCGCCGCTCGATACTATCCGTCGCAAGCCGCGCGACGACGAGCTGGACGCTTATGGCATAACTCATCGCGGAAAGGTTCGCGCCGAGAATCAGGATCACTTCGTGATCGGCTCCCTCCGCAAGCGCATCGCGATTCGACAGTCGAGTGTCCCACTCGAACAGATTCCGCTCGAGGAGGAGCGCGTCGCTTCGTTCATGATGGTCGCCGATGGCGTGGGCGGAGGGTTGAAGGGCGAGCAGGCGAGCCGGATGGCCCTCGAAGTGGCGACGCGTTATATCGCTGAAGGCGCTCGTTGTTACTATCGGTTCGACGAGGAAGGGGTCGACCTCGTCCAGGCGCTGGAGGAAGGCGCGAAGAAGTGTCACGAGACGATTCAGGAACGCGCCGAATCCGACCCCGATGCAGCTGGTATGGCAACGACGCTCACACTGTTCATCGCCGTGTGGCCGTGGTATTACATCCTTCAGGTCGGAGACTCTCGCTACTACCAGTACCGCGACGGCAAGTTGACTCAGATTTCGCGGGACCAGACGGTCGCCCAAGAGCTGGCTGACCAGGGAATCATGCCCAGAGATCTGATGAGCAAATCACCTTTGACGCACGTTCTCTCCAGCTCTATCGGGGGACGCCAGACGGCGCCCGTCGTCACCCGTCTTCCAAGCGCCTGGGGTACGATCCACCTCCTCTGCAGCGACGGCCTGACTCGACACGTCTCGGATGAGCGAATCGCGGAGCGACTGGGCGCGATGGAATCGGCGCGTCAGGTTTGCGAGCAGCTTCTTCAGGACGCGCTCGATGGTGGTGGCAGTGACAATATCACCGTAGTAGTTGGACGGGCGGTTGCAAAGGATGCCGATCCGAGCTGACTATGGTGCAGATCTCAATCGAAGGAGATCGCGTTCATTTCGACGTCGAGGGCCTCGACAAGTTTTGGGCGTTCCGGAGTCGACTCGACATTCCGCTCGCGCATATTCGCGGGGTTGAGATCGACCCAGAGGCCGCGCACGGATGGTGGCACGGCCTGAGGATCATGGGATCCAATATTCCGGGCGTCCTCACAGCTGGCACCTTCTACCAACAAGGTGGGATTGTCTTTTACGACGTTCACGACCCGGAGCGAACCATCGTGCTCGAGCTGGAGCACGAGACTTACAAGCGGCTGATCGTGCAAGTCGAAGACCCGGAGGCAACACGAAAGATGATCGAGCGAGCTTTG
>DASWGL010000361.1:0-4762 GCA_036393735.1 Gemmatimonadaceae bacterium
AGCCAGTGACACCGTGTCTGCGACGGCATCCCATCCAGTGCAGCGGCGTAGGCGCTGTCGGCACCGGCGTAGTTGCCGGCCACGTGTAGCGCGAGGCCGAGCAGGGCATCGCACCACCATCTGGTTGCCCGGCACGAGCGCGCCACATCGACCGCTGACGCGTCGTGTCCCTCCGTGAGATAGCGAATGCGCTGTCCCATGATCCAGTCGTCGCCCGGAAGGGCGGCCGATGCTTTCTCGAGCTCACTGAGCAATTCCGCGCGCGCACGGACTATGTCCTTCCCTTCATCAGGAATTACATAATCGCTCAGGTTGGGATGCCACTCACAGAATCGGCCGACGATCAGGCAGTGATCCGCGGTGCCGATGTAAAACCTTGGCAGCATCTGCCGGCGCCGCCGCTCGAATCTCGCCTGAAGATCCCGCGCACGCTGAGAGATCTTCGCGGAATCTGTCCTTAGTTGCGTGTCGCGGGTCGATGTCTCGAGTAACCGCGGCTGCGCCAAGGAGGCGGGCGCGGAGAACGTCAATGCCAGAGCAGCGACCACGAGCGATAAGTGGGCATGACTGCCCACGCGCTCGCCGTTCAAGGGGGAGCGGTTCTCAGAAGATGCGACGCAGCACGTATGACAGCACGCTGAAGAGGAGCGATATCAGCAACATCGATGCGATCGGCACGTACACCCGCACATTCTCGCGCTCGACACGTACATCCCCCGGCAAGTGGCCAAACCATCCCAGCCATCCCCGCATCGTCAACAATCCGACGACGATGATGCCGAGGCCAACCACGATGATGAGCTGGCCAAGCGCTTTATTGCCCACGATAATAGTTACCGCCGGGACGCGAAGGCCGCCACTGGATCCGCGTCCCGTCGAGGCAGGTCCTAGCCCGTCGTGTCAATCATGACGGTGTTCTGAGCCGTGGAGACCTGTCTTCGAGTCATCCACAGCCGCCACAGCAAGAGGGCGTAAAGCAACGGCGCCACCCGGATCTCGAATTGTCCCTCTCTGAATTCGAATATCCAGCGCACGATGTCGAAAACCAGCGAATAGATCGTCAGCCAGAACGCGGGAGTGAGAGACCACCGCTTCCGGAAGATTATGCCAATGCAAACGATCGCCAGCGCAAAACCCACGATCTGCTCGATCCACCAGAGACGCGTCTGAACAGTGAGCGCATGGCGCATCGGTGTACGGCCAAGTGCGTCGATCCAGCCGTAGACGGTGAGCACGGTGATCAGCGCCGCGATGACGCTTCTGAAATTGTCCCGCGGGAGGATCCCGGGCCGGGTCTGCGGAGAAGTCGGATCTGTCATGGAGTGATCATTGTTTTGGTCGCAGACCCACTCAATCAAATTTCGTGCGCGACGGGAGTGTCCCGACTTCCGTCACCCGCTCTTCCATGGCCTTGCTCTCGGAATCCACCTCGGAACGGCCGACTTGTATTCGATATACGCAGCCCCGAATCGCCTCTCCAGCCCGGGCTCCTCGGAGATCACGAAGTAGATCTGATTGACGGCGATGAACGTCGCGGCCCAGATCCCGATTACACGCGACCCCAGGAATAGCGTTTCTCCAAGCAGCATTGTCACGACGCCGGTGATCATCGGATTCCGCAGGTACCGGTACGGACCGACTGCCACGAGCCGACGCGTTGGATCCCATGGAGCGAGCGTCCCCTCTCCGACGCGCGCAAAAAGGGAGACGCACCAGGCAAAGAGGGCAAACCCGCAGAGAAATAGCACGACGCCGGCAATGTGAGCGAATGCAGCGGCGACAGTCCCATCCACCCAGCGAGTGTCGGATGCCGACCAGGCGCGAAGCAGCCAGCGCGGGACGATCACCACCACGACGAAGGGAAGTAGCAGGATCGACAACAAATGACGGAGAATCGTCATGATGCTCACGCCTCCGCTAAGACGTCGCGCTTTGTCGAAAGCTCGCCGAGACGCGACGGCCGCTCACCGGGAACGGGCTGATAGCTACGGTCTCTTCGGCGCCACAGGCTGTCGGTCCCTGCCGAAGGGATCGCCAGCGAGAGCTTCCGTATGCAGCGCGCACACCCATTGTCCGTCGCGCCGCACCCAGGTGGACGAGTCGGCTGCTTCGAGTGTCAGCGGTTTTCCGTCGACGGTCAACCGTTCCTTGACCTTGTAGGCTATGATGGCGGCGTCATCGCCCAGAACCCGGACCTGCACATCGCTCAGCGTGAACTCGTGGAGCGTCCAGCCGCCGGCCTGCAGCATTCCAGCGAATGCCTCGCGGGTGATGCGCGCAACACCTTGGGCGCCAGCTACGATGCACGGATCATCGGTCAGCCGCATCGCCGCCTGCACATCCCTGTCCTTGATCGCCTGCCAGTACTGCTTCTCGTGATCCAGAAGCTGCGCTTCGATGGGCCCTTCCGGCATCTGCGTCCCCGCCAGGTTAGGGGATAGATTGGCTCAGTGTCACGACATCATCAAGCGCCATGCCTCAAAGCAGCAACAGGCCACGCTTGACACCTGTTGCCACCGCCTCGGCGCGCGTCGTCACTCCGAGCTTGTCGAAGAGCAGCTCCAGATGAGTTTTCACCGTGTTGGTGGAGATGCCGAGTCGCGCTGCGATCTGCTTGTTGACCAGGCCGTCGGCGAGAAGGGCGAGAATCTCTCGCTCACGATTGCTGAGGAGCGTGCCGACTGCCGCTTCGCCGCTCGTGCGCTGCCGGATGTTCGCCGAGTTTTCGCCGCCACGGGCGAACAGAACGATATCCGCGGAAGGTGGAACACCCGCGCTCGACGCCGCGACACCGACGACCTCGAACTCCTCGCTCGCCCTCAACGCTGCCGCGAGTGAGGAGCGCAACTTCTCCGATGCTGCGACGATCGCGATGCGCGTCATCGTCGCGCGCCGCTTCTACGCTGCCCGCTGCGAGAGTGCGCGCTCCACGAATTGCTGGACCAGCGATGCCGGCACGGCGACTCCGAGTCCGTTGACCACCATGCTGTTGATTCCGACGAGCCGTCCCTCGGCGTCGACGAGCGGGCCGCCGGAATTGCCCGGTGCGAGCCGGACATCAGCGACAATCCAGCGTGGGGATTTCGTTCGGTCGCGTGTGACGGTGTGAAGGACGCCCATCGCCAGCGCATCGCGAATCCCGAGCGGGTGTCCGTGAGCGAATACGAGCTCTCCGGCTCGAAGCGACTCCGGATCGCGAAGCTCGAGCAGGGGCCCGCTGACGGATGGCGACGCGAGAAGCGCGAGGTCATGTTGAGGATGGTATGCGATTGCCTGGGCTTCGCGCCACTTTCCGCCGGCATCGACCTGAAGTGGCGCGCCACGCCTGATGCAATGCGCATTGGTCACCACGAGACCGGCGCCGCCCCAGATGATTCCAGTGCCGCTGCCGCTGTCGCCGCTGCGGACTTCAACGACCGCCTGTCGCAGCAGCTCCGCCAGTCCGTTGAGGTTTGATGACGCGCTTCGCGCGGAACCCAGCATCGAGGCGATCATTCTCCGGCTCCGCGGTCGGCTGGCGTGACGGAAACCGTTTTGATCGTACCGCCGCGCAGGAGTTTTAGAGTCACCGCGCCGCCGCTCTCAACGCTCGACAGCGCGTCGAGCAGGTCGTCAGGGCGGGCGATCGATTGCCCGTTGGCTTCGAGCAGGACGTCGCCCAGAAGGACTCCGGCTTTGTCAGCCGGGGACGCATCGGCGATCGACACAATCAGAAGACCATTGTCGTGGCCGAGCTGATGTTTCTTCACCAGAGAAGCGGATAGCGCAACCGGCTGGACGGCCACCCCGATGAACGGGCGCCGGACGTGACCGCGCTCGAGAAGCTCGTCGAGAACGCGGTCGACCGCTTTCGCCGGGAGCGCCATTGGAGTTCCGCGAGCAAGCGCGGAATTGTTGAGTCCGAGTACGGCACCAGAGGCATCGACGAGCGGTCCGCCCGAGAATCCGTCATACACTGACAGGTCGAGCCTGAAAACACGGTCGATGCGGGCGCCCTGCCAGCTGCGCCATCCTTCACCGACGGCGCTGATGATGCCGAAGCTGGCGGACACATTGCGGCCGGGTCGCCCGACAGCGAGAACGAGCGAGCCAACGCGAAGCGAGCTGGAATCCGCTCTCGCCGCAACGTGCGATTTCGCACCTTTAATGCGGAGAGCGATCAGATCAGTCGCCGGATCGCGTCCGGCGACTGTCGCAACTGTGGAGTCTCCATTTGGGAGCGTGACGGGCATCTCGTCATCGCGCCTGACGGTGTGGCTGGCGCTGACGATGACTCCGTCGCGCCAGACGATTCCGCTCGATGGAATGCGACGCCGCGCGTGAATCGCGACGACAGAATTACCCGCGGTCTCTACTGCCGCCGCGAGCTGCGAGGATAGCTCTACCAGTGTGCTTGAGCCGCTTTCTGTTTTTGGTGACATGCAACCCTTTGTGAGTGTGACTTGCCCTCACAGTCGCTAGTTTCCCGCGGCGCCGGTATCGGATGAATGGGTGAGACTCAGTTGCAGTTGCAGTTCCCGCGCTACCATCCTATTACGGGACTCAACGAGTGAACCGATTCGCGGAGATCATATGAGCATCGCCGACACCCTGTTACCCGAGTTCGATCAGGAGATGGCCACCACCCGTCGTGTAGTCGAACGGGTCCCGACCGACAAGGGCAAGTGGAAGCCCCACCCGAAATCATTCTCGCTCGGCCATCTCACACAGCTGGTGTCCGGAATGCCGGGTTGGATCACTAACGCCGTGACACAAACCTCAC
>DASWGL010000362.1:0-2654 GCA_036393735.1 Gemmatimonadaceae bacterium
TGCCTACGTAGAGCATCGATGGATTTCTCACGATGTCTGTCGTCGGAATGAATCCGCGCATGACTTCGCCGAACGGCGGCTGCGACAGAATTATCTCGAACAGGAAACAAGCGCCGACGGTGGCGATGAGTGCGATGACCAGCGCTTCAAGCAGCCTGAATCCCTTGTTCTGCAGATACAGCACTAGCAGCACATCAAGCGAAGTAATCACTACGCCGTATGCGATTGGAATGGCGAAGAGCAGGTTGAGGGCGATCGCGGTTCCGATTACCTCCGCGAGATCGCACGCCGAGATCGCAATCTCGCAGCCAATCCAGAGTAAGAAACCAACTGGCTTGGAGTAGTGGTCACGGCACGCCTGCGCGAGATCCCTTCCCGTGACAATGCCGAGCTTCGACGCGAGTCCCTGCAGCAGAATCGCCATCAGGTTCGACGCGAGAATTACGCTCAGCAGCGTATAGCCGAACTGCGCTCCGCCGGCGAGATCGGTCGCCCAATTGCCTGGATCCATGTAACCGACGGCGACCAGGTATCCCGGTCCGGCGAATGCGACGATCTTCCGCCACCATCCCTTGCCGGAGACGGGAACGGTTCGATAGACCTCGACCAGCGAGGGAGTGGTGCGTGCCCGTCGCCATCCTGGCGGTGGTGGAACCGCGGGCGCTGGCTTCGGCCGACGAGTTATTTGAGGGAGCTGGATCGCCAAAGATTGACTCCAGGGTTATTGAGAAACTACGAAATAAGTTAGTATGTCCTAACTTTTGCCGCAATAGCAGTTCGCACTTCGTTTAGGTGATATTCACCCCGCCGCAGTTGCCATTGGCGCTACGACTGACAGCAAGTGTCTCCAGTCGTCCGTAACCTTTTCTGGACACCGTTCGCCAGTCTTCCCGCACCGACGAGAGAACGACACCATGATGACCTGGCCTTACGCTCATCTCCTCATCAATCATTTTCCGGTCGCCCTCAGCATCTCGGCCCTCGCGGTCGCGATTCTGGCGCTGTTGCTGGGACGGAGGGGGCTTTGGCTGACCGCCATGGGCGCGCTCACGGCGGCCGGGGTCTTTGTCTATCCAGTTTTCTTCACCGGAAACCAAGCCGATCACGCTCTGAACGACCCGTGGTACATTCACCCGGGCACGATCGAGGCGCACGACAAATTCGCTACCATTGCGCTGTGGGTGATCCTCGTTGCCGGAGCGTTCGCCGCCTACGCGTGGTGGCGATCTCTCAAGCGGCCCGCTGATCTGATTCCTGGTTGGATGCGCGCTGGCGTGTTCGTCGGGGCGCTGGCGGCCGTTATCATCGTAGCGTACACCGCCTACCTCGGCGGAAAGATCATCCACGAGGCGCCCATCCTTCAGCTAAAGGATGCGCCACCCGGACTGCCACCCGGTGTGGCCGCGCCCAAAACAGATTCAACGAACGGCTGAGCCCCGCCGTAGTGGTGGCGTAAGCGGTCGGCGGGTTATTTAAGCAACCAAAATCCGGAGAGTACTGTGCAATCGAGATTCCTTCTGTCGCTCGGCACAGCTGCCGCGACGATTCTAGCTGCCCCATCATCCATACACGCGCAGGCGGCGCCCGGTTATCACGTCATCCACCGCATCAACACCGGCGGCGAAGGCGGTTGGGATTATGTCACCGCGGATCCGGATGGCAACCGGCTATTCCTCTCGCGCGGAACGCACGCGATGGTCATCGATCTCGGCCGCGACTCCGTCGTTGGTGACATCCCGAATACCGCGGGAATTCACGGCGTCGCTCTGGCACCCGAGCTCAATCGTGGATTCACCAGCAATGGCCGCGATTCGAGCGTCACGATCTTCGACTACAAGACCCTCGCTCCGATCGCGGTCGTGAAGATTCCGGGCAGAAATCCGGATGCTATTCTCTACGATCCGGGGACGAAGCGCGTCTTCACGTTCAACGGCGGCACCGCCAACGCCACGGCGATCGACGCGACGAATGGAACCGTCGTCGGTACTGTCGATCTCGGCGGCAAGCCGGAGACCGCTGTCAGCGATGGCGGCAAGGTCTACGCGAACATCGAGGACAAGAGTGAGATCGCGGTCTTCGATCCGAAGACTCTCGCGGTTCTCGCGCGCTGGCCGCTGGCGCCGTGCGAAGAGCCGAGTGGACTCGCGATCGATCGCGTTCATCAGCGATTGTTCGCTGGATGCGGCAACAAGACCATGGCCGTCGTCGACGTGCGGACTGGCAAGGTAGTCGCGACCCCGGCGGTCGGATCGGGAGTCGACGCTGCCGGTTTCGATCCAGGAACTCAGCTCGCGTTTACATCGAACGGTGAGGGAACGATCACCGTCGTGCACGAGGACACGCCCGACAAGTACACGGTCGTCGAGACCGTGCCGACTCAGCGCGGGGCTCGCACCATGGCCGTGAATCCGAAAACCCATCGCCTTTACACGGTCACCGCCGAGTTCGGGCCCGCGCCTGCTCCGACTGCGGATCGTCCGAGACCGCGGTCGCCGATGATTCCGGGCACGTTCGTGGTGCTCGAGCTGGACCGCTAGGATCGCGCAGCGGCCGGGGGGTAGGGATCATCGCGCCGGTCAGGCGGTGGGAGTCCTCTTCCCCGCTACGCTCGCTTGGTCGGAGCCCCTCACTGCGCTCCTTCGCTCCGCTCAGTC
>DASWGL010000363.1:0-2252 GCA_036393735.1 Gemmatimonadaceae bacterium
GTGCAACCCGGCGGGGCCAGTACGTGAAGCGGTCGGTCGGATCGTGCGGCCCGACGATGAGACCAGGTCGCACTCGGGTGACGCGGCCCGGCAGCATCTCTTCGAGCACCTCCTCGCAGCGTGCCTTCAGCGCTCCATAGCCCTGGTCGCCTTCCGCGAGTGGGGCGTCCTCGTCGAACGAGCGGTGTGGAGGGAGCTCCCGGTAGACGGAGATACTCGAGATAAAGCCGTAGTGCGCAACGGCCTCACCGAGGACGCGGGTCACTGCCCGGATCTGCTCCGGTCGGTAGCCGGACGGATCGACGACTGCGTCGAAGCGGCGGCCGCGAAGCGCAGCGAGGTCCCCGTCGCGATCGCCGCGCAGCTTTTCGAGCTGCGGGAAAAGGTGCGGGTTGCGCTGGCCGCGGTTGAAGAGAACGACGTCGTGGCCGCGGGCGAGCGCAGCTTCGACAATGTGCCGACCGAGGAAGAGGGTGCCGCCGAGGACCAGGATTCTCACGCCATCGGATCTCGTGCGGAGGGTGCCGCCTAACGAACTGCGCCTAAGCTGCGGCGCCACGCTTTTATCTTCACAAACACAATTGTACCACAGACGCCGGGCGCCGACAGCTTCAGGCGCATGTTAGGCAGCACCCCCGACCGTTAAGGACTCGATGTAAGCGGCGAGAAGGGGTGACAGGATTTTGGCCTCTCGCTCCACTTCGCGGTCCCAGGCGAAGACGCCCCCCCGCTCTGATGCTTCCAGCTGACCGGCGAGTGCACGGACGCGCGCACGCGTCACTTCGTTCGGCCCGCCGAAACGCGCAAGATCCGCTAAGACGAGTTCCACGGAACGTCCTATTTCCTCGAACACGTTCGTGCCCCGATTGTCTTGCGCAGTGACTTCGAGATATCGCTGAAATCGCTGCAGCGAGGCACGAAGCGGGGCAAGAGATAGTAAGAGATCAGCCATGGGATCGGGTGCCGCCTAACGGATGGCGCCTAGCTGCGGCGCCGAGCAGTGTTCACAAACAGAATGCTACCTCAGAGACCGGGCGCCGTCAGCTTCAGGCGCGCGTTAGACAGCACGCGCACCCGTTCCTGCCGTGAGTAATTGCTCATGCCAGGTCCCGGGAGCTCGGTCGAGCTCATAGAGTACGTCCCCGCCGTGATAGAACCCAACCTTCAGAACTGTTGCCGGCTCATTCGCGTACTCTATCTGCTCATCACTTAAGGGATGGTGGTAACGCCAGCTCGCACGGAACTGCACAAGGGTATCCCGATCCGCGATCCGAACCGTGGTGCCGACAGGATATAGGGCTTCATACAATGGCATACACGGATCTTGGGGTGCTGTCTAACGGATTGCGCCTAAGCTGCGGCGCAGTGCATTGGTTTTCACAAATGGAAGACTACAGCAGCAGGAAGGCGCCGCCAGCTTCAGGCGCTTGATATTTCCAAGAAGCGCCCTCTCAATCCGATTGAGTGGTAGCGACTTGCGGCGATTAGCGACGAACGGGAAGCGGTTTAAAAGCTCCAACGCGTATCGGCCCGGTGACGCATGCCAGCGCGAAGTGGCGTGACTCTGAGCTTTTCAGTTTTGAGATGCGTCACACGCGCCAGTAGACGTTGATGCCGGAGTTACAGTGCAGCTACAGTTGAGAGGCTGAAACGAGAAGAGCCGGGCCCGCGGGCTCTTTCTCACAGTACGTTGTACCGGAACTACTGTTTGACGAGGAGGAGCGTTTCTATACAGGAGGAGGGATGGGGAGCTGATCCGAGGCGCGTAAAGAGGGAGACGGCGCGGCCACATCCCATTGCGTCCGGGTCGGTCGCGGCAGGGTCGACCCGCGACTCCTCGAGCGAGATCTCCGTCGAGGAGATCGTCGCTGGCGGAGCAACGATCGGGTCCGGAGTGAGTCCGAAGATCGAGTCTCGGCGCACGACGACGGTGTCTTGTACCAGCCCGGCACTGTTAGAATCGTAATTCGTGAGCCGCGCCGTGGAGTCGATGAGCGTGAAGTGTAGCGCGAACGCCTCGCTCATGGTATACGTGCCCGCCCCGAGCGCGGCGAGGACGACCGTGCCGCGGGCCACCACTGTGGCATAAACAACGTCGGTGTCCACTTGGCGCGCCGTCGCGGAATCAAGGAGGGTCCACCTCCCACTCAGGTCGAGCGCACTCAGGTCGAGAGGGGTCGACGAGTTGGAGCAGGCAACCAGCGCCGCGATACCAAGGAGTGCAAGTCGTTTTGTTGTCACCGTTATTGAAA
>DASWGL010000364.1:0-3300 GCA_036393735.1 Gemmatimonadaceae bacterium
CGGGCTCGGCCATTTAGGCGTTCAGTTTGCCGTGAAGATGGGCTTCAAGACTGTCGCTATCGCGCGAGGAGCGGACAAGGAGCCCCTTGCGAGACAGTTAGGAGCGTGGCATTACATCGACAGTCAGACGCAGAATCCCGCGGAGGAACTGAGCAAGCTTGGTGGCGCCAGAATCATCCTGGCGACGGCTACAAGCGGGAAGGCGATGGCGGCGGTCGTGGGCGGCTTGGGGATCGACGGCAAAATGATCATCGTTGGCGCCGCCGATCCGCTCGAAGTATCCCCAACACAAATGATCGGAGGACGCCGCTCCATCGGGGGTTGGCCATCTGGTCGGTCGATTGATTCGCAGGATACGCTCCGCTTCAGCGCCCTCACCGGTGTGCGATCAATGAACGAGGTCTTCCCGCTTGAGCGTGCCGCTGAGGCGTACGAGCGGATGATGAGCGGCAAGGCACGATTTCGAGTGGTGCTCACAACAGGGCAATAGGCGCGCCCCTGTTTCAGGCAAGCTGTGTTCTTGCGCTGGTCGCAGTGCCACCTTTCGGTGTCGGTCGTCGTTTCAGACTCTGAATCGCTGACCAGCTGCACTTGACATCGTGAACGTTCCCTCGCCTCGACGGAACGTCAGCGTTCCCTCGGCCCCATTCCAACGTGAAGGAGATGCGTCGCGACGTAGTGCTCGTCCTCTCTACTGCTCAACGTCCGTAGCGAATGTCGTGGGTGTCTCGAACGACTGTGCCGTCGGCATCCGTCAACACGTCGGCTTCAAATCGCTCGACGCACGCCGAACACATACCGTGAGACGTCAATCCATTTCCGCATTTGGAGTCGCGGAGCACCGTCCCACACCAACCGCAAACGACACGCAGCGCGGACGCCTCTTCGCTGCTGTTCGCCGGGTGAATCTCCGAACGGAAAGAATGCAGGTCCATGCGTGGCCACCCTGCGCCTTCCCGTTTCCAATGCCAAGGTCTGTTTTTGTCGGTGCCTGATTATGGAACGCGGCGGTCCCGGGTAGAACTGTTGGTCGGTTCTACCGAAATCGCGTTCGAGAGCACGGGTAGTCCACCTCTGGCAATCGCGTGGGGCGAGCAGGATTGAGAAGCGACACCAGACATCCACGACGCGCGAGAACACGCACCAGAACGTCACCTCGTCATCGGGTGACGTCTTCCGCGAGCGAGCCAGCGTCGTTTGTGGCTGCAAAACTCGTAATGTGCACGCTCGGGCGAACAGCTCCCCTCGATTTGCCGCTCTTGGGTGCCATTGTTCGCCGAGTTGTCGATCATCAACGTGTCCGCGTCCTCTTGGGACGCATTTTTGAAACCCCGTGAAAATATTGCACTGGGTTCGAGAGTGTCCGGGAGCAAGGACGTGGCGCACACACGTCACGCCCCTCCGTTGAGGAACGTGTTCAGCCTGGGTTACTGCTTATATCGCTCGACGACGGACGCCGGACGTACCTTGGCCTCGTTCGGATCTTGGCCGAACTCGCGCCGAGCGTCCCGCTGGCGCAGGAGATCCCAGCACTGATCGAGCTCAACCTTGATCTCCTCGAGCCGCACCTGATCGTGATCCGCCAGCTCGCTCTTCCCATATAGGTGCTGCTCCTCATGCACGAGGCCTTCGATCTTCCTGAAAATTGACTCATCGGTCGTCGGCTTCGCCATCACTCACCTCTCATCGATCATAGGCCAGCGAAGGATAAACGCCGCTCAGGCAACGAGTCGACGCGCGGCAAGAGAAAGCACCAGTCGGGAGATCCCGCTAAAGAAGATGCTGATGCCCACGAGCGTGCCAATCACCCACGCGGCACTCGACGGCCACGTACTCCAGATCATCGCCGCGAGAACAAGCGTGACGATCCCGTCCAACAGCAGCCATCCCTTACCCGCGACGCTGCGAAGCTGGGACCACAGGATGAATTCGAGGACCGCCTCAACGAACAGATAGATCGCGACGGCGAACGTCAGCGATGCCAGACCGGCCAGCGGGTGCGCCAGAATGTAAAAGCCAATCACCCCGTACGCAAGCCCGAGCAGGATTTGCCAAACCACGCCCCCGGCCGTGTGGCTGCGCCACGCTAACGCCAGATGCAGAGCGCCACTGAACACGAGCACCCACGCCACGAGTGCTGCCACCGCGACGCCGGCCACCAATGGAACAACGATTGCGAGAAGACCCGCGACGATCATCAGCACGCTCAGCACGATCGACCACGTCGTCGCCTTGTGCACATCGGCCGTCATCGAGTTCGCCATTCTCAAGCTCCCTTCCTTAGGTCGTTACAGTTGTGTGACGCGATCGTTACTGGTTTCGAAATACCGGCGTGGTCAACGCCCACGGAGCGGGTCGAGCAGTCAAAGAGACACCACTACGCGAGAAAACTCACCAATTCAGTGTTCACCCGATCGGCATGTGTCCACAGGACGCCGTGCGGACCGCCAGGGAGCTCGACGAACTTGACCTTCTTGATCATCTTCGCCTGCCTCCGAGACGTCGCATCCGGCGGCAGGATGCGGTCGGCGTCGCCGTGCAGGATGAGCGTCGGCACGGTGTTCTTTGGGATGTCCTTGCGGAAGTCCTCGATCCAGCAATCGACGCACGCCACGGTCCCAATCGCGGAGGCGCCCGCCGCGACGTTCCAGTTGTCTTCGAGCACGCGCTCGCTCACCAGCTTCCCGCCTGTGACGTCGTAGTTGTAGAAGTTGCGCAGAAACTCCATCAGGAACGCCGGTCGGTCCGCCCGAATCGCGGCCTTGATATCCTCGAACACTTTGCCGTCCACACCGTCTGGATTGTCGGCCGCTTTCACGAGATACGGTCCGAGCGTGCCGATGAGCGCCGCTTTGCGCACACGCTTGCTGCCGTATTTCCCGAGATATCTGGTCACCTCGCCGGTCCCCATCGAGAATCCCACGAGCGCGACCTTCTTCAGGTCGAGCTTTTTCAGCAGCTTGTCGAGATCGGCGGCCAACGTGTCGTAGTGGTAGCCCGTCGCCGGTTTGCTCGACCGGCCAAAGCCGCGGCGATTGTAGGTGATGACGCGGTGCCCGGCGGCGAGGAGCGCGGCCGTCTGCTTTTCCCACGACGCGCCGCTGAGCGGCCACCCGTGAATGAGGACGACCGGCGACCCCGACCCGTGGTCCTCGTAATACAAGTCGATCGACGTGGAGTTCTCTTTGCCGACGGTGATCATGCTCATTCCCGTGCTCCTTCAGGCGACGAGTCGCTAGGCCGAACGAGGGGCGCATTGTGGTCTCCGCCACGTCGTGAGCCATCGCAACGCTCACGCCA
>DASWGL010000365.1:0-3034 GCA_036393735.1 Gemmatimonadaceae bacterium
CACACTTTGCAGTCACCGTCATAGATCACCGTGTAGCGGTGACCCGTCTCGGCCATTCTCGACCCGCCCGCCGCCAGCGTGTCATCGCCTGCAACCGCGAACCGAACTACCGGAACACTCACGGCGGGTTGTTAGCCCCCGGCTGACCATCAGACTGAGAAATCGTGGACGAGAGAGATTCGCTTTTCTCGAGCGGCGCAGGGGCTTCGATCTCCGGCGCCTCCGCGCCAACGGCATCCACGGTGATCTCGATCGGATGCGTCATCGTCTGATGAATGCCACACACGTTCGCCACTCGAATCGCCCTCGGCCACGCTTCCGCCGACAGAGACGGCCAATCGAGTTTTACGTTCATCGAGCCCACTCGATGCTGTCCCTCCACGAACGTCCAGCTGATGTCGATCTTCAGATCGCCGGAAGCGATGCTCCTGTTCGACGCCCAGCTTTGCAACACCGAGAACGTGCACGCACCGAGCGCGCTGCCGAGCATGTGGAACGGGGAATAGCTCTGATCGGGCGATTGTGCTTCGATCGTCAGCGGGCCCGAGCTCGGCTCCAGCCTCAACGACTCTTCGCCTGTGAGCGTGATCTTCATTTCGATGCCGCCGTCCCCGCGGGTTGCTGCTGCGTTAGACAATGGAGCGTTCCCAGTCCCCACACCAGATCCACCGCGTGAATCCCGATCACCGTGCGCCCCGGAAATGCCTCGGCGATTCCATTGAGTGCTATGCGATCGTTAGGATCGTTGAATGTCGGTACAAGAACGGCACCATTCGCGACGTAGAAGTTCGCGTAGCTCGCGGGAAGCCTTTCGCCATTCATGATCACGGGTCTGGGGAAGGGGATCGTTACGATCCGTAATGGCTGCGTCTTGGCTGCGGCCTCGAGGCGGCGCATGTTGTCGACTGACCGTGCGTGGTTCTCGTCCGCAATGTCCTGCTCGTACGCCAGGATCACCGTGTCACGGGAGCTGAAGCGTGCGATGTCGTCGATGTGCCCGTGCGTATCGTCGCCCACTGCGCCCTGGCCCAACCATATAGTGTCGGTCACGCCCAGATATTCGGCGAAGGCTGCCTCGTAATCTCCGGCCATCATCCCCGGATTACGCACCTGAACATCTGAGAGAAGCCATTCCTCGGTCACGAGGATTCGGCCCGCGCCATTCACATCTATCCCGCCGCCCTCGAGAATGAGACGCTCGCCGTTGTCGGGTCTCCGCGGCACAATTCGCGGAATTCTCGTGATGCGTTCGATTTCGGCGCCGATGTCGGCGTCCTTCTTGTAGTTCTCATACTTGGCCCAGCCATTGAATCCCCAGTTGATCAGCTCGACGCGCCCGTCGCCGCGAAGGACGCCAGTCGGAGCCGAATCGCGGAGCCATACCCGGTCGTTCGAGACCGTGTGTAGGCGATAGCGTAGCTCCTTTACGCCGTGTGCCGCCAGCAGCGATCGCGCATTCTCGCCCACCGTCGCGTCGTGACAAAGAATCTCGACTTTCTCGTAATCGCTGAGCGCGCGCACGATCTCCGCGTACACCCACGGAATCGGCGCGAGCTTGCCCGGCCAATCCGGCTCGTGGTGCGGCCACGCGATCCAGGTCGCGTCGTGCTTCTCCCACTCCGCCGGCATGCGTCTGCCCAGTGATGGCTCCATAGTCGGAGCGCCGCTTCGACCGGAAGCGGCGCTCGAATCTTTCCGCGCCATTAGTGCTTGACGGGTATCATGTGCTCCGGGTTCGACTGCCGCCGCGGTCCATAGTGCATCAGCCGATGTATCGATTCAGAATCGGGGCGTACGCGTCGATCCGCCGGTCCCGCAAGAACGGCCAGTTGCGGCGCGTGCTCTCGATGAGCGCCCTGTCGCACTTTGCAACCAGTATCGCCGGCTCCGTTCCCGCCTCGGCGAGAATCCGGCCGAAGGGATCGCAGATGAATGAGTGTCCGAAGAACTCGATTCCATCCGTGCCAGGCTCGTCTTCGTGTCCAACACGATTCGGCGCCGCGACGTACACCCCGTTCGCGATCGCATGCGCGCGCTGCGCCGTGCGCCACGCGTCGACCTGCGCTTCGCCGTGCTCCGCTTTCTCCGATGGATGCCAGCCGATCGCCGTGGGATAAAAAAGAATTTCGGCGCCAAGGAGGCTCGTGATGCGGGCAGCCTCCGGGTACCACTGATCCCAGCAGATCAGAACGCCGATGTCGGCGTAGCGGGTTTTCCAGACGCGGAATCCGCTGGCGCCCTTATGATCGCCGTCGTCGGTGATGTGCGAGTCGCCCGGAGTAAAGTAGAACTTCTCGTTAAAGAGCGGATCGTCCGGGATGTGCATCTTGCGGTACGCGCCGAGGAACGTGCCGTCGGCGTCGATCACGGCGGCGGAGTTGCGATAGACGCCAGCGGCCTGCCGCTCGAAGATAGGTACGATAATTACCATCTCGAGCTCGCGCGCCAGCATCTGCATGCGCTCCATCGTCGGACCGTCAATCGGCTCGGCCAGGTCGAAGCGCTCGTGCTTCTGCGATTTGCAGAAGTACGGCGCGTTGAACAGCTCCTGAAGGCAGACGATCTGCGCGCCCTGCTCGGCTGCTTCGCGGATGCGTGCCTCGGCGCGGTCGACGTTTTTCCTGACGTCGTTGGTGACCGATTCCTGGATAATTCCGACGGTGAACGAAGGCGAAGTTGCCATAGGTGGAACGTTAACCCTTTGCACCGGCACAGGAAGTGGCGGGCTGTTTGCGTTAGCTTAGTGCAACGCCTCCAGTCGGAACATGGACAAAGACAAGCAAACGCCGACAGATCTTCGGCCGGGCACGCCGGTAACGGGAGAGCGGCGTATGCGCCGCAGCGTAGGCATCAGCTCGGCGTTTCGCGCGATCAAGGCGCAGCACTCCGCCAACCGGTCGCCGATGGAAATCCTGGCGGACCGTATGATCGGCTTTGCCAGCTCAACGCCCTTTCTTGTCATTCACGCTGTTGTCTTCGTCGCGTGGATTTACTGGAACCTGCCATTTTCGGGATTGCCGAAGTTCGACCCGTA
>DASWGL010000366.1:0-2522 GCA_036393735.1 Gemmatimonadaceae bacterium
GGCGTCGTGATCGAGAAGCTGGGACCGCGGCGCGCCGGGATGCTGGAGATGAAGAATCCGGGGCAGGGAATGGTGCGCCTGCTGTACAAGATTCCGGCGCGGGGACTGTTCGGCTATCGCTCGGAATTCCTGACCGACACCCGGGGGACGGGCATCATGCACCATCGCTTCCTCGAGTACGGCCCCTGGGCAGGGCCCCTCGCCGGACGGATGAGAGGAACGTTGGTGTCCATGGAAGGTGGAGTCATAGTGGCCTTTGCGCTTGCAAATCTCGCGGAGAGAGCTACCCTATTCGTTGCCCCCGGTGACGCGGTTTATGAGGGCATGCTGGTTGGCGAGAATTCGAGGCCTGGCGACATGGATGTCAATCCGACCAGGGAGAAGAAGCTCACCAACATGCGGTCGAAGTCGAGCGACGAAAACATTCAGCTCGAGCCACCGCGGGAGTTGACGCTGGAAGGTGCGCTGGAGTATATCGAGGAAGACGAGCTGATCGAGGTTACGCCGAAGTCGATCCGACTGCGGAAGCGCTTCCTCAACTCGAACGATCGCAAGAAGCTGTCACGCGAGGCGAAGCGCGAGCGCGCTTCGGTCTAACAACCAGGGAGATTACGGTAATGTGCGCCATGCTGGAGTCCGCGGGCGGTTTCCTGAACGAGGGGGAAACCGAAGCGTGGCTGGCGAAGAAGGCCCCAGAGGGTGACCCCGAGGACGAGGATCTCGAGGACGATCTGGAAGATGATGATGAGGATGACATCGAGGACGAGTGGGACGACGAAGTGGAAGACGTCGACGACGCGGACCTGGATGACGATGATCTCGACGACGAAGAGGATGACGATCTCGACGATGATCTCGACGACGACCTCATAGATCTTGACGACGAGTTCGACACGGAAGAGATCGAGAAGCCGCACCCCGCGCATCCGCGGAAGTACGAGGACTGAGCGCAGTTCTCGTTCTGATCGCCGTCAAGAAAACCGAATGCAGCTCTCGTTCTGAGCGGCGAACAAAAAATGCCCCGCGATTGCGGGGCATTTCGTCTTTCAATGGTAGGAACGGTCGCTGCTGATGGTTTAGATCGGGGGGGTTAGATCGTGGGAAATATGCCCGTCGTCAACACATTCCCCGTCGTGCAGTTGATCTCTCCAGCGCGCATTTCGCAGCTCTGCGATGATTGTGCGTGCTTCACCGTCGCGGTCCAGTCGGCGAGCTGGCTGCCCAGGATGTTGAACGCGGTCAAAGTGACTGTTACGTCTTTCGAGGGCGTGAATCCGTTCAGCGGAGCGTCGGGCGTCGCCGTACCGCCGAAGTACTGGCCGTGGTTGTCGGCGGCGTATTGCTCTTCGTAGAGAGCGATGGTGTGCAGGTCGGCTTTCATCGCGGCGACGTATGCCTTGTCCTTGGCGCCGGCAAAGCGCGGTACCGCAACGGCGGCAAGAATGCCGATCACCGAAGTGACCATCACGATTTCGATCAGGGTGAACCCATTTCGAATTCCAGGCATTCGCTGCTCGACGGAATGAGTGTGCGACGTCCGAGGGGAGATTTTCCCGCCTTTAATATTCATCCGGAAGGATGACGAAATAGTGAAAACAGCATGACTGTTTTGTCACGATCGGCGTGCTCCGCCGATTGACCGTGCTCCACAGCGCGGCTAATTTGCAAGACTCTGCGCCACAGGCGGTTAGCCAGTGGCGAGGGGCCTGTAGCTCAGGTGGTTAGAGCGCACGCCTGATAAGCGTGAGGTCGGTAGTTCAACTCTACCCAGGCCCATCAATTCCAAATAGTTATCCCGGATTGGCTATAAGCCAATCCGGGACTTTGTCTTTGGGACTTGATTGCGCCGGCTTCCTCGCCGGAGCCGCGAGAATTCCGTTCAGACGAAGGCAAATCGCCGACTGGCTGTAAGGATCGGCCCAATCCCCGGTCGTCAGTGCCATTATTGCCGGCCCTTTCCCGACTCTGACGAACCGTTCTGAGGTGGACTACATTCTGCCAACCGGAATCGACGAACCCTTCGCCGACCCGACACCCAGTGTGATCGCGGTAAGAAGATCTTCCAGGTCACCAAACCGGGAGACACGATGCGTTACCTATCCACGCGCGCAACGATAGTGGCGTTCGCCGTCGTTCTGGTTGCATGCACGACCATCGACTCAGACGTGACGCGGCTCGTCAGCCCGACCAGCAGGTCCCTCACAGTCACACCGCCATGGGGACCGGAGACACCCAACTTCAATCTCGAAGTCATCCTGCGCGGCGACCCCGACGGCTTCGGTCTCGTGAAGTTCCGGCAGCCAAACGATGCGGACCGGATCGTGAATCTTGACGTCTGGGTTCGCGATCTCCTGCCCAATAGTCACTACCGACTCCAGCGGGCGACCGACACGAACGTAAACGATGATTGTACTGGCACCAATTGGCTGACCCTCGGTAAGGGTTCAGTGCCGCAAGACATTGTCACAGACGCGCGGGGAACCGGACGCGCAGAACTCTTTCGCAATCTTGGCACGACGGCG
>DASWGL010000367.1:0-2595 GCA_036393735.1 Gemmatimonadaceae bacterium
AGCTGCTCTCTCCTCCCATGCAGGTGACGAACGTCGTTTTCATGGGAATGGGCGAGCCATTGATGAACTGGAGAGCCGTCGATCCCGCCCTCACCGTTCTCAACTCGCCGTCGGGGCTGGGAATCGGGGCGCGCCATATCACCGTGTCAACAGTCGGCATTCTTCCGGGGATCGTTGCATTGGGAGAACGCCCGGAGCAATTCAGGCTGGCGATCTCGATCCACGCGCCGAACGATGATCTGCGACGGTCGCTCATGCCAATCAATACGAAGTACCCGCTCGCCAGTGTCATCCAGGCCGCGAAGGTCTTCGACCGGCGAGTGACATTCGAGTACGTGATGCTGGGCGGGATCAACGATGGTGCCGAGCAGGCGGCGCAGCTCGCCGCGCTTGCACGGGAGTGTGGCGCCTTCGTGAATCTCATTCCTCTTCACCCCGGCGGAGCCGGAGACTTCACACCGAGCACGCCCCAGCAGATCCAGTGGTTCGCTCGACGCCTCAGGGCTCAGCGCGTCGAGGTCGCGGCGCGAAAGAGTCGCGGAATGGATATCGCCGCGGCCTGCGGACAGTTACGGGTGGAACGGCTGCGGCGGCGGCCGCCAGTCGGCGCCGATAAGGACGGTGACGTCCAGGTAGCGTGAGCTGTCGGGGCGTGAAGCGACCGGTGCGTTCATGGCCCGGCCGACCAGACGCGCCCAAGCTGGGTGGGAAGAGCGATCGTACACGATGGTCGTTGCTCGTTGCTCGTTCACGTTGCCGGACCCCACGACATCGAATCCACGGTCGCGCAGATAAAGCGTCGCGCGGCGCGCCAGACCTTTTGTCTTTGTCGCATTCAGAACTTCCACTTTGATGCGTGTTCCCTCCGGCGCCCGCGCATCATCGGGCGCGTAGCTCACGCCGGGCGATGAGAATGCGTTTACGATCAGCCAAACGATCCACCCGATGACGCACAGAATCAGAAAAACGAGAATGATCCTGCCGTAGCGGCGCCGGCGTGGCGGTTCAGTCACCGCAAACTATTCCAGAGCTCGACGGTCTCGGGGAAGATGTGATTGCCCTCGCGCACCGACCACTCGAGGCGGAAGCGCACCACTTGGCGGAACACACCCTCGAAGTTGTGCGGCACCTGGCTGGCGAGAAAGCCGCGATCTTCGGCGAGAAATTTTCGACCCGGCTCGAGATAGTCCGCCATGTAGAGCGCGCGCCCCGTTCGATCCCAGCTCGCGTGTCCGACGGTGTGATAACGAATCGCATCGAGCAGATTTTGCCTGCGCTCTCCTTCGGCCTCGAGCTTGATCGCAACGGCGGGTCCATGCAGCAAGCCGTCGGGGGAAGTGCGATCACCGGTGATGTCGCGCAGCTCCGCGATCGGCGCATCACGTAGAGCGTCGTGCCAGGTGCCGGCATCGATCCAGGCGTTCACTTCTTCCGCTGTCAGCCGCATCGCCGCACCCCACGCGCGAAGCAGCGACGTGACGCGTGCTATGTGCGCCAGACGCCGCTCACTCACCTGCGCCCACGTCGGCAATCCCGAAGTCTGGAGCTGGACCATGTCAGAAGATGATGTTGTCGATCAATTTGGTTTCGCCGACCCGCACTGCGCCAATGGCAGCATCGCCGTGCCGTACGTTGTTGACGCGCTGAAACGTGTCGGCATTCACGACAGCGAGATAGCGCGGCGTAAGTCCAACTACACGCTCGAGCATGCGCCAGCCAACCGCCTCCAGCGCGCTCGCCCGGCGTTCTCCCTTGCTGAAAACGTCGCGCATTGCGAACAGCGCCTTCGACAGTTTGAGCCCCAGCTCCCGATCCTTCGGAGACAAGTATCGGTTCCGACTCGACATGGCCAGGCTATCCGGATCCCGCACAGTCGGCGCGACGAGAATTCCCACCGGAAAATTCAGATCGCGCACCATTGCCTTGACGGCCGCGGCTTGCTGGAGATCCTTCTGGCCGAAGACCGCGACGTCGGGCATCACGATGTGAAAGAGCTTGGCGACCACTGTGAGGACGCCCTCGAAATGGTGCGGTCTCACCGCGCCCTCCCATTCCTTTCCGACGCTTCCGGGATGCACGATCACGACCGGAGCGTGCTCCGGGTACATGTCCTCTCTTGTCGGAGTGAACAGGAGATCCACTCCCCTCTTGGACGCGAGTTTCGCGTCATCTTCGAGAGTCCGCGGGTAGCGGTCGAAGTCTTCACTCGGCCCGAACTGCAGAGGGTTGACGAAGATACTCATCACGACGACATCGGCCACACGCTTCGCTTCATCGATCAGTGTGAGATGACCCTCGTGGAGCGCGCCCATCGTCGGCACGAACGCGATGCTCTTCCCTTTTGCTCGCGCGCCGGCAACTACGTGGCGCATCTCATCAATCGTCCCGACCGACTTCATGCCTAGAAGCTGTGCTCGCGATCCGGATAGGCGCCGCTTCGAACATCATCCGCCCAGCTGCCAATTGCCAAGCGAACCTCGTGCGCCATCTCGGCGTAGCGCAGGAGAAACTTCGGCTTGAACGTGTCGTTCAAGCCGAGCACATCAGGCAGCACGAGCACCTGACCATCGCATTGAGCACCTGCTCCGATGCCGA